>DASSGI010000184.1:0-15977 GCA_035857655.1 Casimicrobiaceae bacterium
CTTGATCGTCTCGTTGAGCAGATCCCAGTGGAAGTACATCGTCGACGTGTCGGTCGTCGCCTCGGCGCCGTCGTAGATGCCGCGCAGGTTGAACGTCCACGTCCCCGAATAGATCGTTCCGCGCAGCGGGATCTGGTCGCCCACTTTCCAGCCGTACTGGTCGGCGAGCTTGCGGCCGACGATCGCTCCCTGGCGGTCGACGAGAAACGCCTTGCGCTCGTCCGCCGGCAGCAGGTACTCCGGATACATGTCGAGGTAGCTCGGCGCGTCGATCGCGAACTGCGGGAAGAAGTTGCGCTCGGAGACGTAGACGCCGCCGAACCAGTTCGCCCAGGAGACCGATCGCACGCCGGGCACGTGGCGGATCTTCTCGGCATAGGTGAGCGGCAGCGGGAAGACCAGCGACACCGAGCTCCTCGTGACGAGGCGCGCACTGGAGCTCGCGTTCGCGCCGTGGTACCACGCGTCGACGATCGTGCGCAGCAGCCCGAACGCCGTGATCGCGACGACGATGCCCGTCACCGTCAGGGCGGTTCTGAGCTTGTGGCGGAGTGCGTTCCGGAGGACGAGAAGAGGGACGAACATGTTCGGCCCGTGCGGCGCCTGCCCGAGGCTCCGCAGGATGCGGAGCACCTCGATCTTTAGTTTAAACTACGCGCAACTTGCCCTTTCCCGCGCGGCGCTCCGGGCGCGCGGGATGAACCGCGAATCGCCAAACCAGAAAATCGACACGCTGCGCACGAGGCGCTCGATGATCCGCGCCGACACGTCAGGGGGCCGCTTGGCGACACTCCGTCGTGCCGTCAGGCATCCTTCCTTCGGCGGCGCCGCGGCTCTGGGATTCGCGCTGTCGTGGTCCGACCCGACGCTTGCGCTCGGGCTGGGCCCGGTGACCCAGCAATCGGTGCTCGGGCAATCGCTGCGTGTCGTCGTTCCCGTCCTCGTGTCGCCCGGCGAGGACATCGGTGCCGAATGTTTCCGGCTCGCCGCATCCGAGCGCGATGCCGACGGCGTTCCGCAGCTCGTGTTCGGCCGGATGAGCCTCGAGCGCACGGCCGACGGTGCGCGGCTCGTCATCACCAACGCCGCGCCTGTCAGCGAACCTGTCGTCCGGATGACGGTGCAGGCCGGCTGCGATACGGCGGTGCGCCGCGAGTACGTACTGCTGATGGACCCGCCGCAGATCGAGGCGCCGGTCGTCGCGGCCGAGGCGCCGCCGCACGCCGAGGCGGCGCCCGTGTCCGAGACGCCCCCTGCCGCGACACCGCCGCGACGGGCGCGCGGAGGCGGACGCGCGACAACGGGTTCGGCGGCGAGCGGAACCGGCGAGCCCGCGCGAGCGGCACGGAAACCCGCGCCGCCGCCCAAGCCACGAACTTCGGCAAAGGCAGCTCCGAAGCGCGCTGCGCGCACGGCTGGCGATCAACCGCGTCTCAGTGTCTCGAGCGCCGCGCCGGCCGCGGCCGCACCAAACGCCTCGAACGCGGAACGCGAGCGCGCGCAGCAGGAGCTCGCAAACGCGCTCGAAGCGGAAACCGTCGTGCTGCAGCGACGCATTGTCGAGCTGACGACGATGGTCGAGCGTATGCAGCAGGAGCTTCGCGAAGCCGAAGCGGCGCAGCGCGCTGCCGCCGATGTAGCGGCAAAAGCGCCTGCACCGCCGTCGCCGCCGACCGCGCTCGCGAAAGCCAGTGCATGGACCGATCAGAACTGGCCGCTCCTCGCGGCCATCGCCGGGCTGCCGTTGTTGTTGGCGCTCGGATTGCTCTGGCGGCAACGAATGCAGCGCCAGAGCATGGCCAGATCGCCGACGACGCAAGTCGTGCCGTTCCCGACGGAGCCCGTTACGCACGTCGCGCCGTTTCCGGGCACGACGACGCCGGCTGCCGCCGGAGCAGCCCTGCAGAATACGGCAGCGGGTGTCGCGCCACTTGCAGGTACCGGCGTCGTCGCCGCGGCACCGAAAAGGGCTCCGAAGCGCGCGCCTGTCGCCCGCGATGCGGCGAGCGCGCTCGCAGTCTCCGAGCTCTCGCACGTCACCGAGGAAGCGCGCGTGTATGTCGCGCTCGGTCATCCCGAGCGGGCGATCGACGTCCTGAGCGAGCACGTCCATCAGGTGCCGAGATCGATGCCTGCGGCGTGGCTGATGCTGCTCGATCTCTACCGCCGGGGCGGACGGCGGCAGGACTTCGAGCGCCTCGCGGAAGAGTTCCACGCGCAACGCAATGTGCAAGCGCCGCTGTGGGAGAACTTCGCCTCGGGAAGCGAATACGAAGAAGGCGGACTCGAGACTTTCCCGCACATCATGCGCGAGGTGACGAGACTCTGGCGTCAGCCGGATTGTCGCGATTACCTCGAGAAACTCCTCTATGACAATCGCGACGGTCGGCGAATGGGATTCCCTCTCGCCGCCTACAGCGAGATCCTCCTGTTGCTGCAGGTCCTCGATGCGCCGCCGCTCGTCGACATCGATTCGGACCTTGTCAACGACGGCAAGCTCGACAGGGCGCCGAAGCGTTCGACCGCCAGCGCGCCGCCGGCCAGCCCGACGTCAGGATCCGCACGTGCGCCCCGCACGGGAGCCACCGTGACCGCCCGATCCGCGGCGCAGCGGCCGCTCGACCTCGAACCCGGCGGCAACGACCCGGAGCCGGGTCCCGCGACTTGAGCTTCCTCGTCGCGAAGCGCGCCCCGGCCCCTCTTCCGGCGCTCGCGGCCTCACCCTGCCAGCACGCCCTTCTCGAGTTGCACGATGCGGTGCGCCTTCGATGCCGCCTTCGGATCGTGCGTGACCATGACGATCGTCTTGCCGAGCTCTCGGTTCAGCTGATCGAGGAGCCCGAGTATCTCTTCCGCGGTCGAGCGATCGAGGTCGCCGGTCGGCTCGTCGGCGACGACGAGCGTCGGGTCGGTGATGAGCGCCCGCGCGATCGCGACGCGCTGCTGCTGACCGCCCGATAACTCGTTCGGGTAGTGATCCTTGCGATCGGCGAGGCCGACCAGCTGCAAAGCCGTTTCGACGCGCTCGCGCCGCTCGTGGCGCGTGAGTTGCGTGAGCAGCAGCGGCAGCTCGACATTGTCGAACGCGCTGAGCACCGGCATCAGGTTGTAGAACTGGAAGATGAAGCCGACGTTCGCCGAGCGCCAGCTCGCGAGCTCGGCATCGGAAAGCCCGGCGATGTCGACGCCGGCGACGAGGATCGTTCCCGACGACGGCTTGTCGATGCCTGCAACGAGATTCAAGAGCGTCGACTTCCCGGAGCCCGACGGGCCCATCAGCGCGACGTAGTCACCCTCGTAGACATCGAGATTGATCCCGACGAGCACCGGGATCACCTGATCGCCGCGCACGTAGTACTTCGTGAGATCGCGTATCGCGACCAGCGGCTCGGCAGCGCTCGTCGTCGGAGCCGTCGTCGCGGCGTCGTTCGGATCGCTCATCGAATATCGGCGAGCCTGCGGAATCGCTACTTCTGCGCGAGCTTCACCAGCGTGCCGGATTGGAGCTCGGCTGGAGGCTTGAGCACCGCCTTCTCGCCCGAGCGGACGTCTCCGGTGATTGCAACGACATCGCCGATCTTCTCGCCGCGAACGACGCGCACTTCGACCGCCTTGCCATCGCGAACGGCGAACAGAACATCCGCTCCGTTTCGCGCGACGAGCGCGTCGGCCGCCACGGCGAGCCGCGGCTGCTGCTGCGCCGCGGTCACCTCCTGCGTCAGGAACGAGACCTTGGCGCTCATTTCCGGCAGCACGCGCGGATCGATCGCCTCGAACTGTACCTTGGTCATCACCGTCGCCTTCGCGCGATCGACGGTCGGCACCATCCGGCTCACCCGGCCGCGAAAGCGCGAGTCCGGCAGCGCGTCGAGCGTGATCTCGCACGGCTGACCGACCTTGATCTTCGCGAGGTTCGCCTCGGAAACGTCGGCCTCGACCTCGAGCGTGCTCATGTCGGCCATGCTGACCACGGCGCCCTTCGAATCGGCCGCCGACGAGAACGGCGTCACCATGTCGCCCACGTTCGCGCTCTTCGAAACGATCACGCCGTCGAACGGTGCGCGGATCTGCGTGTAATCGACGGCGACCTCCGCGTTGCGCGCGTTCGCTTCCGCCACGCCGATCGCCGCTTTCGCGTTGGCGACGCCAGCCACAGCTCGGTCGGCTCGGGCCTTGGCGGTGTCGACGACCGCTTGCGAGACGAAGCCCTTGGCTAGAAGGTCCTGGTTGCGCTTGAGCTGCGCGCCGGCTTCCCACTCTTCGGCTTGCGCCTGCGCAAGCGCCGCACGCGTCGCGCGCACGTTCGCCTCGGCGCTCTGCGCCTGCGCGATCACGTCGCGGCTGTCGAGGCGCGCGATCACCTCGCCGGCCTTCACGCGCGAGCCCTCGGTGACGCCGAGCCATTCGAGTCGGCCGGTCGCCTTCGACGAAATCGCCGCCTTCCGCTGCGCGACGACGTAGCCGGTCGCGTTGAGCACGACGTACTGCTGCGATGGATACGAAGTGACGACCGCGGTCGTCTGCACCGTGACGACGCGCGGCTGCAGCGCGTACCACGCTGCGCCTGCAATGGCGACTGCAGCGAGCGCCCCGAGCCACAGCCAGCGCCGGCGGCGCGACGCGCGCACCGGCGCCACGCTGCGATCGATGCGAAGCCTCGCGATGTCCGAGGTGCCTGGGGATTCCATGCCGGGAGGTGCCAGCGCAAATGCGCCGGCGTGGATGCCGGCGCGAAGCGTGATTTTACCGCGATCGAATTTCCGCGACGAATGCCTCGATTGCCGCGGCGACCGCCGCCGGCTGATCGTGATGGAGCATGTGCCCGGCATCGGCAATCGTCTTCAACCGGCAATCGCGGATGTGCGTCATCCGGCGCTTGACGACCGCGAGGCTGTCCGTGCCGCCTTCGCCTTCAGGATGCTCGTTCAACGACTTCGGTATTTCCGATTCCGAGCCGACGACCCACAGCGTCGGCGCAGTGATGTTGCGCCACACCGCATAGGTTTCCTCGACGCGGTACACCGTCGGAAACGGCAGTCGGTGCCGCGGGTCGGACGCGAGCCGCACGCGGCCGTCGGGCGAGCGCTCGGCCCAGTGGTGCGCGAGAAACTCGGCCTTGTCGCGCGGAAGACGACGATTGCTCTTCTGCAGGCGATCGGCGACCTCGTCGAAGCTCGCGTAGCTCGCGAAATCCTTGGGATCGGCAAGCGCGTCGAGCCAGCGCGCGATTTTCGCGGGCGCCCGATGCGCATGCTCGACCGGGATGCCGAAGCCGTCGAGAGACACGACCGCGCGAACGCGCGCCGGCCGCACGCCTGCGTAGTGCAGAACGATGTTTCCGCCGAGGCTGTGGCCGACGATGTGAATGGACTCGTTCGGCGCGAACGCATTGAGCAGCGCGTCGAGATCGGCGAGATAGTCGGGGAACCAGTAACCCTGCGGCTGCCACGCGCTCTTTCCGTAGCCGCGCAGGTCGGGCGCGATCACGTACCAGCCTTTCGCGAACGCGTCGACGAGAAACTGGAACGACGCGCCGACGTCCATCCAGCCGTGCAGCAGAAAAAGTCTCGGAGCCGAAGGCTCGCCCCACGTCAGAACGTGCGCTTCGAGCCCGCGCAGCGAAACGCGGTGCGATTGCGGGGACTTCATCGGCGGGAAAGCTCGTGCCCCCTCGCATCAGGTGCTTCGATTGCAAGCTTGCGACGAGCGACCGGCTTCCGCCGCGCAACCGCGCCAGTGATCACTTCTTGCGGCAAAGCGCAACGCCGTCCTGCCAGCCGGTCCGGTAGTTGCCGTCGTCGGCGAAGCGCACCCCGTCCTTCCGCTCGGCACCGGTCGCCGACGCGCATCCGTCGGCGTAACCCTGCCGATAGGGAAGCGGAAATCCGGAGAGGTTGATGGCAGGAGGCGGCGGCTCCTTGTTCGGGGAGATCGGTTGCGCCGCGGGCTTCGACGGCGTCGCGGGTGGCTCGGCGGTCGGCCGTGTCGCGACTTGCGCGCAACCGCCGATCGCGATCGCTAGCGCGACGGGGAGGATCAATCGGCGCGAAAGGTGCGGAAGGGTCAGAGCCAAGCGGCGGTCCGATTATGGCGTGTGCGTTTTCGCGGAGTCTACCAGACGGGTGACGACGAGCGCCGCGAACCGATCGCGTCGATGCGCCGCTCGCGTTCGCGCACGGGCTTGCGGACCGTGACGCTGATCGCCGCGCGCTGTTCCCGCGTAGAATTGAACAGCCTTTCCGGATCGGGTCCATGGCCGCTCCCGTCTTCATTCATCTACGCTTGCACAGCGAGTTCTCGGTCGCCGATGGAACGCTGCGGATCGCGGACGCAGTCGCAGCGGCGGCAGCCGACGCGATGCCGGCGGTCGCGATCACCGATCTCGCGAACGCGTTCGGCCTCGTCAAGTTCTACAAGGCCGCCCGCGCGAACGGCATCAAGCCGATTTTCGGCTGCGACATGTGGGTCACGCACGACGCCGAACGCGACCAGCCGTTTCGGGCGCTGCTGATCGCACAGTCGCGCGGCGGATATCTGAAGCTTGCCGACTGGCTCACCCGCGCATACCGCTCCAATCAATACCGCGGCCGCGCAGAGATGCGGCAGGAGTGGTTCGACGAGGGAACCGAGGGCTTGATCGCGCTCTCCGGCGCGCGCAGCGGCGAGGTCGGCGCCGCGCTTTCGCAAGGCAATGCCGCGGGTGCGCGCAAGGCTGCGCAGCGCTGGTCGGCGCTCTTTCCGGGACGCTATTACCTCGAGGTGCAGCGCGCCGGCCACGCCGACGACAACGCGCTCGTCGCCGCCACGGCGCGCCTGGCGGCAGAGCTCGCGCTGCCGATCGTGGCGACGCACCCCGTCCAGTTCCTGCGCCGCGAGGACTTTCGTGCACACGAAGCGCGGGTTTGCATCGCCAACGGAGACGTGCTGGCGGATCCGAGGCGGCCGCGCGAGTTCACCGCCGATCAGTACTTCAAGACGCAGGCCGAAATGGCCGAGGCATTCGCCGATCTGCCCGGTGCGCTCGCGAACTCGGTGGCGATCGCGCAGCGCTGCAATCTGGCGATCCCGGTCGGCAAGAACTATCTGCCCGACTTTCCGACGCCCGCCGGCGTGACGCTCGACGAGCACTTGCGCAACGACGCCGCATCGGGCCTCGAGCGGCGGCTCGAAGTCCTCTATCCGGATCCCGCGACGCGCGACGGCAAGCGCGCCGAGTACATCGCGCGACTCGATTTCGAGACGAAGACGATCGTGCAGATGGGATTCGCCGGCTATTTCCTGATCGTCGCCGACTTCATCAACTGGGCGAAGCGAAACGACGTCCCGGTCGGTCCCGGCCGCGGCTCGGGCGCGGGTTCGCTCGTCGCCTTTGCGCTCGGCATCACCGACCTCGACCCGCTGCGCTACGGTCTCGTCTTCGAGCGGCTGCTGAATCCGGAACGCATTTCGATGCCGGACCTCGACATCGACTTCTGCCAGAACGGGCGCGATCGCGTCATCGATTACGTGAAGAAGAAATACGGCGCCGAGTCCGTCGCGCAGATCGCGACGTTCGGCACGATGGCCGCGAAGGCCGCGGTCCGCGACGTCGGTCGCGTGCTCGACCTGCCGTACCTGTTCTGCGATGGCATCGCGAAGCTGATTCCGTTCCAGCCCGGGAAGCTCATCACGCTGCGCGAGGCGCGCACGATGGAGCCGCTCCTTGCCGAGCGCGAGCAGAAGGAGGAAGAGGTCCGCGAGCTCCTCGCGCTCGCCGAATCGCTCGAGGGGCTGACGCGCAACGTCGGAATGCACGCGGGTGGCGTGCTGATCGCGCCCGGAAAGCTCACCGACTTCTGTCCGCTTTACACGCAGGCCGGATCGGACGCGCTCGTCTCGCAGTTCGACAAGGACGACGTCGAAGCGGTCGGGCTCGTGAAGTTCGACTTCCTCGGCCTCACGACGCTCACGATCCTCGACTGGACGCTTCGCTACGTCAGGCGCCTCGACCCCGCGAGCGAGCTGCGACTGGAAACGCTGCCGCTCGACGACCGCCCCACCTACGACGTGTTCAGGACGGGGAACACCGCCGCCGTGTTCCAGTTCGAATCGCGCGGAATGCGCGAGTTGATCAAGCAGGCGCCGCCGACGCGCTTCGAGGACATCATCGCGCTCGTCGCGCTGTACCGTCCGGGTCCGATGGAGCTCATCCCGACCTACACAGCGCGCAAGACGGGACGCGAGCGCTTCGACTACCCCGACTCGCGCCTCGAGCCGATCCTGGGGCCCACCTACGGCGTGATGGTGTATCAGGAACAGGTGATGCAGATCGCGCAGGTGATCGGCGGCTACACGCTCGGCAAGGCCGATTTCCTCCGCCGCGCGATGGGGAAGAAGGACAAGGACGAGATGGCGAAGCACCGCGATACGTTCATCGCGGGTGCCGAGCGCAACGGCGTCACGCGGGTAAAGGCAACCGCGCTCTTCGACCTGATGGAGAAGTTCGCCGGTTACGGCTTCAACAAGTCGCATTCGGCCGCCTATGCGCTGATCGCGTATCAGACCGCGTATTTCAAGGCGCATCATCCGGCGGCATTCATGGCGGCGAACCTTTCGCTGGTGATGGACGACACCGACAAAGTCCGAGCGCTCCGCGACGACGCGATCGCCAACGGTCTTGCGGTCGTTCCGCCCGACGTCAACGCGTCGAACTACCGCTTCGAGCCGATCGACGCACGACAGATCCGCTACGGCCTCGGCGGAATCAAGGGCACCGGCGAGCAGGCGATCGGGGCGATCGTCGCGGCGCGGAACGCCGGTGGTCCGTTCAAGGATCTCGGCGACTTCTGCCGCCGCATCGACAAGCGCATCGTCAATCGCCGCGCCGTCGAAGCGCTGATTCGCGGCGGCGCTTTCGATTCGGTCGACGCGAGGCGCGCGAAGCTCTTCGCCTCGGTCGGCGTCGCGCTCTCCGAGGCGGACAAGGCGGAAGCCGCAGCTTCGCAGGTGTCGCTGTTCGGCGAAGAGAAGGAGACTGCGGCGCTTGCGCTCGTCGCGGCGCGCGAGTGGACTGAGGCCGAGCGTCTCGCCCACGAAAAGGCGGCGCTCGGCTTCTACCTGTCCGGACATCCGTACAAGGCGTTTGCCGCCGAGCTCGCGCCGCTCGTGCGGCAGTCGCTCGCGAACCTCGTGCCCGCGCGGGACCCGGTGCTGATCGCCGGCATCGTGACGGCGCTGCGTACGCAGGCGTCGCGCCGCGGCAAGATGGCATTCGTCACGCTCGACGACGGCGCAGCGTCCGCCGAAGTGGTGGTCTTCAACGAGACGTTCGATGCGGCGCGCGCGCTCCTGCGCGAGGATCAGCTCGTGATCATCGAGGCGCGCGTGATGCAGCGCGGCGGCGACGACGGCCAGGCGCAAGGCCTCCGCGTCGTCGCCGAATCGGTTCACGATATCGCGGCGATTCGTCAACGTTATGCGAAGTCGCTGCGCCTCGCGTGCAATGGCGGTGCCGACGCCGGAAAGCTCGCCGAGCTCATCACGCCGTTCAGGAACGGCCCCTGTCCGATCGTCGTCGAATACACGAACCACGGCGTGGGCGGCGAGCTCGAGCTCCCCGATTCGTGGAGCGTGAAGCTCGACGATCCGCTGCTCGTCAAACTGCGCGAATGGCTGGCGCCGGAGAATGTCCGGGTGATGTATTGAGCGGCCGCTGACGTCGCTCGCGCTCCGCGCGTGGCCGCGTGGCGGACTGTGGCGGCATCGCGAGTTCCTGCTGTTGTGGGGTGCGCAAAGCGTCTCCGCGATCGGCTCGCGCGTGACGCGCACCGCGTTGCCCATCGCAGCGATCCTCGTGGCCGGCGCGGGTGCGATCGACCTCGGCCTGCTGACCGTCGCGCTGACGCTTCCCGGCGCGGTGCTCGCATGGTTCGGAGGCGGCTGGGTCGACCGGAATCGCCGCCGCCCGCTGCTGATCGGCGCCGATCTCGTTCGCGCCGCGCTACTGCTCGCGATTCCCGCAGCGGCGCTCTTCGATGCGGTCACACTTGCGTTGCTGTACACGGTCGCCGTCGTGACCGGAATCGCGTCGGTTGCCTACCAGCTCGCCGATCACGTGTTCGTCGCGGACCTCGTCGGCCGCGAGCGGGTGCTGGAAGCGAACGGCAAGCGCGAAGCCGCGGACGCCGTCGCCGAGATTTCCGGCCCCGCGCTGGGAGGTGCGCTTGTCGCCTGGCTCACGGCGCCGATCGCGATCGCCGTCGACGCGGCGTCGTTCGTCGTGTCGGCGCTCCTCATCGCCCGCATCGACAAGCGCGAGACCATTGCAGCGCCACACGCTTCGGGCTCGTTCGTCGACGACGTCCGCACCGGCATACGCGTCGTCTGGCACGATCACGCGATTCGCGCGCTCTTTCTCGCGACCGCCACGCTTGCATTCTGCATGAGCTTCATGGCGTCGCTCTATACGCTCTATTGCCTGGCGGAGCTTCGTCTCACGCCGACGCAGCTCGGCATCACGATCGGCTGCGGCGGTCTCGGAGCGCTGACGGGCGCCGCGCTCGCCGCACCTGCGTCGATCCGCTGGGGACCGCGGCGAACGTTGATCGGCGCGCTCGCGATAGGCGCGGCTGCGCAAATCCTGATTCCGCTCGCGCCCGCCGTGCCGTGGCTCGCGATGAGCTTTCTCGTCGCGACCCAGGTGCTCGGCGACGGTGCGCTCACCGTCTATCTCGTCAACGAAACGACGCTGCGCCAGCGATTGCTGCCGCCCGAAGCGCTCGGCCGCGCCGCGGCGACATGGCAAGTCGCCGCCGGTTGCCTGACGCCGATCGGCGCGCTGACGGGCGCCGGACTTGCCGAAGTTTTCGGACTGCGGCCGACGCTGTGGGTGCTCACGTTCGGTGTCGCTATCGCAGCGCTCACGCTCGTCGCGGTGCGCCGCGCGCTCCCCGGAATCGCTGCGCGCTAGAATAGCCGGCCCGTTGCACTCGGAAACGCCGATGCCGAATCGAACCCCGCTTCCCGCCACGATGCGCTACATCGCCGCTCGCGAGCCCGGCCCTCCCGACGTTCTCGCACTCGCCGAAGGCCCGGTGCCAACGCCGAAGGCCGGCGAAGTTCTGATCGAGGTAAGTCATGCGGGCGTCAATCGTCCCGACTGCGCGCAGCGCGCGGGCACGTATCCGCCGCCCGCGGATGCGTCGCCCGTCATCGGTCTCGAAGTCGCCGGCGAGATCGTCGCCTGCGGCGACGGCGTCACCACGTGGCAGGTCGGCGACAAGGTCTGCGCGCTCACACCCGGCGGCGGTTATGCCGAGTACTGCACGACGCCCGCGTCGTTCTGCCTCCCAATCCCCAAAGGCCTGACGCCGCTCGAAGCGGCGAGCCTGCCCGAGAACTTCTTCACCGTCTGGAACAACGTGTTCGATCGCGCACACCTCGCCCGCGGCGAGACCGTGCTGATTCACGGCGGGACGAGCGGCATCGGAGTGACGGCGATCCAGCTCGCGAAACAGTACGACGCGACCGTCATCACGACGGTCGGCAGCGACGACAAGGCCGAATTCTGCCGCTCGCTCGGCGCCGATCACGCGATCAACTACAGGACGCACGATTTCGTCGCAGAGGTCGCGCGGGCCACGCAAAAGCGCGGCGTCGACGTGATTCTCGACATGGTCGGCGGCGACTACATCGAGAAGGATCTGAAGTGCCTTGCGCTCGAAGGGCGGATGGTGATGATCGGCTTCCTGCACGGCGGGCGCGTCGAAGTCGACTGGCGGCACATCATGATGCGGCGGCTCACGGTGACCGGCTCGACGCTGCGCGCGAGTCCGACCGAGCGCAAGGCCGCGATCGCGAATTCGTTGCGCGCGAAGGTCTGGCCGCTCATCGAAGCCGGCGTCGTGAAGCCCGTGATCTACCGCACGTTCCCGCTCGCCGAGGCGGCCGCCGCGCATGCGCTGATGGAATCGTCGCAGCACATCGGCAAGATCATGCTCGAAGTGCGGGCCTGAGGCGGGCTGCGCTGCGGGTGGCGCACACGGCCCAAGCCTCCGGGCTTCACGAGACCCGGGCGCCCTTCGGCTTATGCCGTGCGCGCCGCCCGCATCAATACGTCGCGCGCCCGCCGGAGATGTCGAACACCGCGCCTGTCGAGAACGAGCATTCCTCGCTCGCCAGCCAGCAGACGAGCGCTGCGACTTCTTCGACAGTGCCGAACCGGCCCATCGGAATCTTCGACAGCATGAAGTCGATGTGCTGTTGCGTCATCTGATCGAAGATCGCCGTGCGCACGGCCGCGGGCGTCACGCAGTTGACGCGAATCCGCGTGTTGGCGAGCTCCTTTGCCAGCGACTTCGTGAGACCGATGACACCCGCCTTCGACGTGCTGTACGCAGACGCGTTCGGATTGCCTTCCTTGCCCGCGACGGAGGCGATGTTGACGATGCGCCCATAGTCATTGGAGAGCATCACCGGAACGATCGCACGATTGCAGTAGAAGAGGCCGTTCAGGTTGACGTCGATCACCTGGCGCCAGCGATCGAGCGGATACTCCCACGCCGGAACGTTGGGACCGGTGATGCCGGCCGAGCAGACGAGGACGTCGATTCGCCCGAAGTCGAGCGCCGTCGCTTCCGCTGCGCGCGCCACTGCATCGGCGTCGGCGACTTCGACGGCGAGCGTGCGCGTTCCGTCGGGAAGCTCGGCCTTCGCGCTCGCCAGCGCCGCGTGATCGCGATCCCAAAGCATGACGGTCGCACCGCTCGCGGCGAGGCGCTGCGCGACGGCAAGGCCGATGCCGGAGGCCCCACCGGTGATCACCGCCGTGCGGCCGCGGAAGTCGAGCGCGTTCACGGACCCGCGCTCGCCGTGACGAGCGTCACTTGATGATCAGCACGAGGTTGATGAACAGGAGCAGCACGCCGATCACCGCGACGACCGACACGACCGCGGTCAGCGCATTCTTCGTCTCGCCCTGGAACACCGCGAATTCGTCGGCGAGCTCGGCGACCTGCTCGTTGCTCGTCAGCGTCTCGACGAGCGCGCGATCCTCCTCGACGGTACGGGGCGCCGGCGCCTCGGGGACCGAGATCGGAAGGATCACCGAGAAGTTCGTCACGGGCAGCGACCGATAGCGGCGGTTGTCCCAGACCTTGACTCTCTCGCCCGAGCGAACCATGTAGCCCATGCCGCGCGTTTCCGTCGCCGAGACGCGTTCGCCGGCGTGCACGTAGAACTTCGACGGCAGTTGTCCGGAAAGCGCGACCTTCAGCAGCGCGTCGAACTTCGCCGCAGCAAGCGAGATGTTGATCTGGAAGCTTGCCGGCGTGCGCTCGTCGCCTTCGCCGGCGGCGTCGACGTAGACGAGCGAGCCGACCGCCTTGCTCTCGCTGCGCCCGCGCTCTTCCTTGCGCTCGCGGATGCGCAGCGACCCCGTTGTCCCTTCAAGGTACCCACCGCCGGCAAGCGCGACCGTTTCACCCTTCGCGACGAGAACCTTCATCACGACGACGCTGTCGCGGCCCTGTTCGATGACGAGGCGCGCCTTGACCGGTTTGAACGCGATGATCGGCATTCTTCTTATCGGCTACGCGACGACTGCAGTGCGCCGGGCTCGCGCGTGCGGCCACGGGTTGCAGATTGCGTGCAACGTCCTCCCCCCCACGGTGACAGCATGTCGCACATGCCGCGCCTTTGTATCGCCGAATCCCAAGATGTCGACGCGTCCAATGGACGCTATCGCGGTGCCGGCAGTAGGAATCGAACCCACGACCAACGGTTTACAAAACCGCTGCTCTACCAACTGAGCTATGCCGGCCTTTTCGGAATTCTACTCGCGCTCGCGCCGCTGCAAGCGACTATCGATCATGGATTTTCGCTCTCGATCGCAGCAATTCTTACTGCGAAATCTCGTCGCGCGTCGCGCGCGAAAAGCGTCACACGTGGTGGCCTACACGCGCGCGCGAAATTGCTGCGATCGAAATTCTGTCGTCGCGCTATGAAGAAAACATGCTCGTGTCATGGAGCGCTCGATGAGACGCATCAGTAGACGACAACTTCGTGCGCCGAACGCAGCTTCCAGCGCGCGCGTGACGCGCGGGCGCGAACGCTATTTGACGACTTGCAGGTGGGATGCTTTTGCCTTGCCCTTTCGGCGATTCTCGGCCTCTTTGGGCTCCTTGACCTCACCCGGCTGCGCGTCGGGCGTATCGGTCTCCGGCTTCGGCAACGTCGCATCGGCAAGCGAGGCCGCGGGATTTGCCGAGACGGTGAACGCGAATCCGTATCCGGTTTCCTTCGCGAAGATGCCGGCGACCGCGGACATCGGTACGGCGACCTCGTGTGACGTGCCGGAAAATCGCGCCGAGAAACGAACGCCGACGTTGTCGACCGTCAGCTTGCGCGTTGCCGACGCGCCGATGTTGAGCACGATCTCTCCGTTCTTGACATAGGACATCGGCACCCGCGTTTCCGCGTTGACCTTGACCGCGAGATACGGCGTGAGACCGTTGTCTGCGCACCACTCGCAGATCGCGCGGATCAGGTACGGTTTCGCGGATTGCTCGGACATGTGGGTCAGGATACTACGCAGCCGCCGGACGTGGTCAAGCGAGGAAACGCGGCGCCTACTTGCGCATCCCGCGCTCGGCGGACGTCATCGCCTCGGAGAACGCCGGTCGGGCGAACAGGCGCTCGGCGTACTTCATCAGCGGTGCCGCAGCTTTCGGCATCTGGACGCCGTAGTAGTCGAGTCGCCACAGGAGCGGCGTGATCGCGACGTCGAGCATCGAGTATTCGTCGCCCAGCATGTGCTTGTGCTTGGTGAACACCGGCGCGATCTGCAGCAGGCTGTCGCGGACGTGGTTGCGCGCTTTCTCGATCTGCTTCTGGTTGTTGCCCTCCAGCGCATCGATATGGCAGAACAGCTCCTTCTCGAACCGATGCAGGAACAGCCGCGCTCGCGCCCGCATCACCGGATCCGCGGGCATCAGCTGCGGATGCGGAAAGCGCTCGTCGATGTACTCGTTGATGATGTTCGATTCGTGCAGTACGAGGTCGCGTTCGACGAGCACAGGCACCTGGTTGTACGGATTCATCACGGCGAGGTCCTCGGGCTTGTGGTCGAGGTCGACGTCGATGATCTGAAAATCCATCCCCTTCTCGTGCAGCACGATCCGGCAGCGCTGACTGAAGGGGTCGGTGGTCCCCGAATAGAGCGTCATCATGGTTTGCTTCTCCTCGCCCGATCGCGGCAGATGGGGGCGTTTTGCCTCAATGCAACGGCCGGCCGGCGCTACGAGGGCCGCGGTCGCGCGCGCGAGCTTCGCCGCTAGTGGACGTCCTTCCAGTACTCGCGCTTCATCCAGTACGCACAGCCGAACAGCACGCAAAGGTAGAGCAGCACGACGAGCCCCAGGCTCACGCGCTTGTTCTTGTTCGGCTCCGCCATATACGAAAGAAAATTGACGAGGTCCGCAGCCGTCTCGCGGTACTGCGCGGCCGTGAGCGTGCCAGGCGCCTCGACGGCGAGCGTCTTCACGACCCACGTGTGATCCTTGCCGGGCTCGAGCACGACGATGCCCCTGCCGGCGAGCGCGGCCGCCTGCGCCTCCTCGTGCTCCTTGAAGCTCGCTTCGACGAGCCGGTTGGTGCCCGAGAGCTCGCCGAGCACGTGCGGCATCGCGACGTTCGGAAAGATCAAATTGTTCCAGCCGCTCGGCGTCGTCTCGTCCTTGTAGAAGCCGAGCAGATAGTTGTACAGCCACTCGTCACCGCGAACGCGCGCCTCGACGGTGAGGTCGGGCGGCGGAACGCCGAACCAAGCCTTGCCGTCGGCCGGTTGCATCGCAACCATCATCGTCGCGCCGACCTTGTCGGTCGGGAACATCAGGTTCTCCCTGATCTGCGTCTCGGTCAGGCCCAGATCGACGAGGCGGTTGTAACGCATGTACCGCGCGCTGTGACAGTTCAGGCAATAGTTGACGAAGATCCGCGCG
>DASSGI010000185.1:0-2800 GCA_035857655.1 Casimicrobiaceae bacterium
CGGCGCGCCGATGTGGAAAGTCCTCGACGAGCTCCGCGGCGAGCGCCGCACCGGTCGCTCGGCGCGGATGCTCTTCGAGGTCCTCGGCGATATCTGGGTCGTCGATCGCAATCCGTATCTGCAGGACGACCTGCTCGAAAATCCGAAACGGCGGCAGCTTCTCGTCGATGCGATGCGGCATCGCTTGCGCGAGATCGAAAAGCGCCGCGCCGACCGCGCGCACGCCGAAGGCCAACAAGACGCCGAGCGCGACGCGAAGGTCGCGCAGCTCGTCGCTGCGGCGAGCGATGCGGTCGCGCGCTTCGAGCGCGGATTCGCCGAGACCGCCACGCTGCGGCGCACCGCGCGGCGCGTCCTCGGCAGGCACACGCATTCCGACAACATTCATTTCGGCGGGTTCGCGCGTGTCGCGCACGTCACCGACGCGACCGATTGGCGCGTCGAATACCCGTTCGTCGTGCTCTGCCCGGACACCGAAGAGGAGGTGCGAGGTCTCGTCGCTGCATGCATCGAGCTCGAGCTCACGATCATTCCGCGCGGCGGCGGCACCGGATACACGGGCGGCGCCGTGCCGCTCGACGCGCGAACGGCCGTCATCAACACCGAAAAGCTCGAACGGCTTTCGGCAGTCGAGCGCATCGCGATCCGCGACGGCGGGGATCCTGTTCCCACAATCGATTGCGGCGCCGGCGTCGTGACGAAGCGCGTGATGGATGCAGCGGAGCGTGCGGGGCTTGTGTTCGCCGTCGATCCCACGTCCGCCGACGCTTCCTGCATCGGCGGCAACGTCGCGATGAACGCAGGCGGGAAGAAGGCGGTGCTGTGGGGCACCGCGCTCGACAATCTGGTCTCGTGGCGGATGGTGACGCCGGATGCCGACTGGCTCGAAGTCACGCGCCGCGATCACAACCTCGGCAAGATCCACGACGCAAACGTCGCGACGTTCGATCTCGTGTGGTTCGATGTCGATGGAACGACCGTCAAGCGCAAGGAGACGCTCGCGATCCCGGGCTCGGCGTTCCGGAAAGCAGGGCTCGGAAAGGACGTCACCGACAAGTTTCTCGCCGGGCTCCCGGGCGTGCAGAAGGAAGGCTGCGACGGGATCGTCACTTCGGCGCGGTTCGTGCTGCACAGGATGCCGCCTGCGGTGCGCACCGTGTGCCTCGAGTTCTTCGGGCCCGTTCGCGACTCGACGCCGGCCATCGTCGAGATCAAGCGCTACCTCGACGGCCGGCCTGGCGGAGCGATCCTCGCGGGCCTCGAGCATCTCGACGAGCGATACGTGAAGGCGGTCGGCTATGCAACGAAGGCGAAGCGCCACGGCCGGCCCAAGATGGTTCTCCTTGGCGACATCGTCGGCGAATCGGAAGACGCCGTCGCGACGGCGGCGTCCCACGTGATTCGGCTCGCGAACGCCCGTGGGGCCGAAGGCTTCGTCGCGGTGTCGGCCGAAGCACGCAAGAAGTTCTGGCTCGATCGCGCGCGCACCGCGGCGATCGCGCGGCACACGAACGCGTTCAAGATCAACGAAGACGTCGTCATCCCCCTCGATCGCCTCGGCGACTACACCGACGGGATCGAGCGGATCAACATCGAGCTGTCGCTCGCGAACAAGATCGCGCTCTGCGACGCGCTCGCGGCATTCTTCGTCGGTCCTTCGGTCGCGCAAAGCTGGGGGCCCGCCGACGATGCGCGTCCCGGAGTCGATGCGATCGCAGCGAAGGTCGACGAGGCGCGCGCGCTCGTCGCGGCGGTGCGCCAGCGCTGGCAGGATCTCCTCGATCGCATCGACACGACGTTCGGCGCGCTCCAGGATCGCACGGTCGTCGCGTCGTGGAAGGCGGAGCTCGAGGCGCCGCTCGAGGAGATCTTCTCCGGCCTCGCGTACGCGCCCGTGACGGCGCGCTGCATCGCAATCCATGGCGAGGTGCTGCGGAGCCGCGTCTTCGTCGCGCTGCACATGCACGCGGGCGACGGTAACGTGCACACGAACCTGCCGGTCAACTCCGACGACTACGCGATGCTGCAGCAGGCGAACGCCGCGGTCGCGCGGATCATGGCGCTCGCGCGGAACTTAGGCGGCGTGATCTCGGGGGAGCACGGCATCGGGATCACGAAGCTTGCCTACCTCACCGCGGAAGAGCTCGCGCCTTTCGCGCGCTACAAGGCGAAAGTCGATCCGAACGGGCGATTCAACGCGGGCAAGCTTCTCGCCGGCGCCGACCTCGCGAACGCATATACGCCGAGCTTTTCGCTGATCGGTCACGAGAGCCTGATCCTCGAAGCCTCCGAGATCGGCAGGATCTCCGAGTCGATCAAGGATTGCCTGCGCTGCGGCAAGTGCAAGCCCGTCTGCGCGACGCACGTACCGCGCGCGAACCTCCTTTACTCGCCGCGCAACAAGATCCTGGCCACGTCGATCCTGACGGAAGCGTTCCTCTACGAAGAGCAGACGCGGCGCGGGGTGAGCCTGCGCCACTTCGACGAATTCTCGGACGTCGCCGACCATTGCACCGTGTGTCACAAGTGCGCGACGCCGTGCCCGGTCGACATCGACTTCGGCGACGTGTCGATCGCGATGCGGAACCTCCTGCGCGCGGAGGGGCGGCGACCGTTCCGGCCCGCGACCGCGGCGGCAATGTTCTTCCTGAACGCGACGGATCCCACGACGATCAAGATCGCGAAGCGGACGATGATCGGCTGGGGTTTTGCGGCGCAGAGGCTCGCGCACGGTGTGGCGAAGCGTCTCGGCGTTGCAGCGAGACAGACGAAGCGACCGCCGGCGACCAACGGCGCGCCT
>DASSGI010000186.1:0-4671 GCA_035857655.1 Casimicrobiaceae bacterium
CTGCTTCGCGCTGCCACTCGAGCAGCGTCGGCGGATCCGCGAGCGGGGGCAGAGCCGGAACCTGAGCGCGGCGGTCGCCGCTCGTCAGCAGATCGCGCTCGGCGGCCGGATCGGGATAGCCGAGCTCGATCGCCATCAGGAATCGATCGAGCTGTGATTCGGGCAGCGGATAGGCGCCGATCTGCTCGACCGGGTTCTGCGTGGCGATCACGAAGAACGGATCCGGGAGCCTGCGCGTCTCGCCGTCCTGGGAGACCTGCCGCTCCTCCATCGCTTCCATCAGCGCGCTCTGCGTCTTCGGCGGCGCACGGTTGATCTCGTCTGCGAGCACGACCGAGTGGAAAATCGGCCCGGGGTGAAATCGGAACTGGCGCGTCTCGGTGTCGAAGATCGACACGCCGAGCACGTCGGCCGGGAGCAGGTCGCTCGTGAATTGAACGCGTGCGTACTTGAGGCCCAGCGTGGTTGCGAGCGCGTGCGCGAGCGTCGATTTGCCGACGCCGGGAATGTCTTCGATCAGCAGGTGACCGCGGGCGAGCAGGCAGGCGAAAGCGAGCTTCAGCGGCTCGCGCTTGCCGACGACGATGCGATCGAGCTGGGCGAGCACGGCGGACAGCCGCTGGGTGATCGGATCGTTGGTTTGACTCAGGGGGCGGACGGTCATGAGCCTCTTTTCCGTGTCGTAGGTGCCGCTAAGGGGCACATTAGCTTGTTATCCCGGACTGGTCATCCTCGGCACGCGCGGGCTACACTCCGTCCATCGGAGTGCGCTCGCCGTCCGGCGCACCCTCCCGGACGAGGCCTGCCCTCTTGTCGCCAGACCCGTCGAAGCAAACGCCGTGCCCACCGCCTACGTCACACATCCGTCGTTTCTGCTGCATGAGATGGGACCGTACCATCCTGAGTGCCCGGACCGGCTGACGGCAATCGGCGACCGGCTGATCAGCGCGGGGCTCGATCCGTACTTGCGTCACTATTCGGCACCGGCTGCGACCGACGCGCAGCTTGCCCGTGTCCACAGCCGCGAGTACATAGGGCTGATCGAGGCGGAGGCGCCCGCGAGCGGCCTCCATTTCCTCGATCCCGACACGGCGATGAATCCGCATTCGCTTGCCGCGGCAAGGCACGCGGCCGGCGCCGTGATCCTCGCGACCGACCTCGTGCTCTCCGGCGAGTGTCGAAACGCGTTCTGCGCCGTGCGTCCACCCGGCCATCATGCGGAGCCCGCCCGCGCGATGGGATTCTGCCTGTTCAACAACGTTGCCGTCGGCGCCGCGCATGCGCTTGCGAACGGCCTCGAGCGCGTCGCCATCATCGATTTCGATGTCCATCACGGCAACGGCACCGAGACGATGTTCACCGACGATCCGCGCGTGCTGATGGTCTCGACGTTCCAGCATCCGCTGTATCCGTATTGCGGGCTCGACAATCCGTCGCCCAACATGGTCAACATCCCGCTTTCCGCCGGCACGGGCGGTAAAGGTTTCCGCCAGGCCGTGACGGACCACTGGGTGCCCGCGATCGAACGCCATCGGCCGGAGATGCTGTTCATCTCGGCGGGCTTCGACGCGCACCGCGAGGATCCGCTCGCCGGATTGAAGCTCGTCGAGGAAGACTACGCGTGGGTCACGCGAGAGATGATCGGCGCGGCTTCCCGCTTCGCCAACAACCGGCTCGTGTCGACGCTCGAAGGCGGCTACGGACTCTCTGCGCTGGGCCGCAGCGCCGCCGAGCACGTGCGCGAGCTTCTCGCCGCCTGATCGGAACAAGCGTGGAGCGACGTCGGTTCCTGGGGGGCTGCGCGGCGTTGTCTGGCGTGGGGGGCTTGTCGGCGTTGTCCGCGTGGGCGGACAGCGCGTCGCGTTTCTACGACCGCGCGGCGCTCGTCGATCAATTCGGCGACCCGCTCCGCGTGAAGCGCCTCAAGGACGAGACCAACTACGTGTTCCAGTTTCCGTACGCCAGCACGCCGTGCTTCCTGCTGAAGCTCGATCGCCAAGTCGACGCGAAGGCGACGCTCAAGCGCGAGGACGGGTCGACGTACGAGTGGCGCGGCGGCGTGGGCCCCAACCGATCCATCGTCGCGTTCTCCGCGATCTGCGCGCACAAGCTCGCGTACCCGACGCGCGACGTCTCGTTCATCCGCTATCAGCGGCAGTCGTCGTCGAAATCGGTCGCGCAGGCGATCCACTGCTGCGCGGAGCACAGCGTCTACGACCCCGCATCCGGCGCGCGCGTCGTGTCGGGGCCGGCGCCGCAACCCCTGGCCGCGATCCTTCTCGACTACGATCCGGCGCAGGACACGGTCTTTGCCGTCGGGACGATCGGGGCCGAGCAGTTCGACGCGTTCTTCACCAAGTACGAATTCAAGCTGGCGATGGAGTACGGCGAAGGAAAGGCACGCCGGTCGGTCGGCGCGAAGACCGTCGTCAAGGAGCTCGCGCAGTACTGCCGTCAGACGATCCAGTGCTGACGCAAGCCGCCTTCGACTCCGCGATCGTCGTCAGCGGTCTCGCCAAGTCCTACGGCGCCGTCGAAGCGCTGAAGGGCGTCTCCTTTGCGGTGCGCACCGGCACGACGACGGCGCTGCTCGGCGGCAACGGCGCCGGCAAGACGACCACGATCTCGATGCTGCTCGGCGTGCTGACGCCGAGCGCCGGGACGATCACCGTGCTGGGCGAGGACATGCCGGCGCATCGCCATCGCGTGCTGCCGCGGATGAACTTCACGTCGCCTTATGTCGATCTGCCGAAGCGGCTCACCGTCGCGCAGAACCTTTCCGTGTTCGCAGATCTCTACGGGCTAAAACGCGCGCGCGAACGGATCACCGAGGTCGCCGCGGAGTGCGATCTGACCGCGTTGCTCAAGCGCCCGTACGGCAGCCTGTCGGCCGGCCAGCGCACGCGGGTTTCGCTCGCGAAGGCCGTGCTGAACGAGCCGGAGGTGCTGCTGCTCGACGAGCCGACTGCCTCGCTCGATCCGGACGTCGGCGACCGGATGCGCACGTATCTCGAGCGCTATCAGCACCGCACCGGCTGCACGATGCTGCTCGCCTCGCACCACATGGGCGAGGTCGAGCGGATGTGCGACGACGTGATCATGCTGCGCGAAGGCAGGGTCGTCGATCAGGGGTCGCCGCAACAGCTTGTCGCGCGCTACGGCCGCGAGAACATGGAGGAAGTGTTCCTCGACGTCGCGCGCGGCAGGATCGACGAACGCGTTCCCGGCGGAGCATCGGTGGAGAGCGTATGAGCGCGGCGGCCGAAGGCAAGGGGCGAAGCCCGCCTCGCCGCGCGATTACGCCGCGCCGACACGAATCGGTGCTGGCATGCTGAACGGTATGGAGGCGCGCCGCGTGAGCGCAGCGGGCGAAGTTCAGGCGGCGGGACTCGCGTGCTACACGGGCGCTGCCGCTTCGCTGCGGCGCATCCGCGCGATATTGCGCCGGCACGGCTACCTGATCGTGCGCTCGCCGACGCGCATCATCTCGATGATGTATTACCCGACGGTCACGATGGTGGTCTGGGGATTCGTCACGCTCTACCTCGCGCCGACCAACAATTTCCTGCGCGACGCGCCGGGATACTTCATCGGCGCGGTGCTGCTGTGGGACCTGCTGTTTCGCGGGCAGCTCGGCGTTTCGCTCACTTTCATCGAGGAGTTCTACGCGCGAAACCTCGGCAACCTGTTCGTCTCGCCGCTCACGCTGCCCGAGTACGTCACGGGCCAGTTGACGATCAGCCTGTTTCGCGCGCTGATCGGTGTCGGCGGCGCGTGCCTGTTCGCCTTTCTCGCCTTTCATTACTCGATCTTCTCGATCGGGCTGCCGCTCGCCGCGTTCTTCGGGAATCTCGTGGTGTTCGGTTGGGGGCTCGGGCTCGCGATGTCGGGAATGATCCTGCGCCTCGGGTTGGGCGCCGAGGAGCTCGCGTGGGCGGCGATCTTCATCCTCGCGCCGATCTCCGGTGTCTACTATCCGATCGGCGTGCTGCCGCCATGGATGCAGGCGATCGCCGCGGCGGTTCCCTCGTCGCACGTCTTCGAAGGGATGCGCTCGGTGCTGGTCCAGGGGATCTTCCGCTGGGACCAGTTCTGGATCGCCTGTGCGCTCGACGCGCTGTATCTCGCGCTCGGGGCAACGGTGTTCGCGTGGGCGATGCACGACGCCCGCAATCGCGGCACGCTGCTGCAGATGGGCGAATAAGCGAGCGGCGAGTAGAAATAGGGTCAGAGACGATTTTTCGCACGCGAGGCTCCCTTCGAGATTGTCAACAATGTTGACAAATGCCCGCTGAACGCAGCGCGCGCGAGCTCGAGCTCGAGCGAATCGCTCGGCTGACGCTCGCGCACTACGAAGAACGCGCCGATGCGTTCTGGGCAGGTACGCGCGATCACGACGTCAGCCAGAACGTCGCGGCGCTGCTCGGGTCGATCCGCGGCGATCCGCCGTTCACGATCCTCGATCTGGGCTGCGGGCCGGGACGCGACTTGAAGACGTTCGCGGCCATGGGCCATGTCGCGATCGGCGTCGAGGGCTCGCCGCGGTTCGCCGCGATGGCACGCGCCTACAGCGGCTGCGAGGTCTGGGAGCAGGATTTCCTGCGGCTCGATCTGCCGGCGAGCCGCTTCGACGGCGTTTTCGCCAACGCGTCGCTTTTCCACGTTCCTGCG
>DASSGI010000187.1:0-6626 GCA_035857655.1 Casimicrobiaceae bacterium
CCCGCACCGGTGTCGGCGACGCGGATCGAAACGTATTTGCCGTTCACGAGGTTGAGCACGGCCGCGTTGTCGTCGTCGACGATCGTCTCGAAGGTTTCGAGGGACAGCTTTCCGCCCTGCGGCATCGCGTCGCGCGCATTGACGGCAAGGTTGAGAAGCGCCGTCTCGAGTTGCCCCGGGTCTACCAGTGCCGGCGGAAGGCCGGCGGCGAGAGTCTCCGTCACCTCGATGCGCTCGCCGAGCGTCCGTGTGAGCATCCCGACCATGTTCGAGACCAGCTCGTTCACGTCGAGAGGCGCCGCTTCGAGCTGCTGGCGGCGGGCGAATACCAGGAGCTTCCGCGTGAGGTCCGCGCCGCGAAGCGCCGCGCGCGCCGCGCTGTCGGTCAGATCGCGCGGTAGGCTGCCGGGTGCGAGCTCGTCCTCCAGGAGTTGCAGGTTCGCGAGGATGATCGTCAGCAGATTGTTGAAGTCGTGCGCGATGCCCCCGGTCAGCTGTCCGACCGCTTCCATCTTTTGCGACTGCCGCAGCGTTTCCTCCGCCGCGCGCCGTGCTGTGATGTCGCGGCAGGCTTCGAGAACCAGCCGTTCGCCGGTGGGCGTCGCCAGCATCACCATTCTGCTGTCCGCGACGATCGTTCGCCCGTTGCGTGTCGTGTGCAGCAGCTCGCCGGACCAGCGGCCGTTGCGCTGCAGCTGCTCGCGCAAGCGCGCGATTCCGCCGGGCACCTCCGTTGCGAGCAGCTCGTGGCTCGTCCGGCCCAGCGCTTCTTCGCGGCCGTAGCCGTAGGTCTCCGCCGAAGCGTTGTTCCAGAACACGATTCCACGGTCGAAGCCCCACGCGAAGATCGGCTCGTTTGCGACGTCGAGCAATCCAGTCTGCTGGCCGAGCTGCTCCAGTGCGCGCTGGGTCTCGCGAACCTGGGCCGCGAGCTCGGCGGTTCGCTCCGCGACACGCATCTCCAGGTCGTCGCGGGCCCTGCGCAGTTCCTGCTGTGCCTGGCGGCGATCCGTGACGTCGCGAACGGCCGCCGAGATCAGCCGACGCTCGCCATCCCGGAGTGGACTGAGGCTGATCTCGACGGGAAACTCGCTTCCGCTCTTGTGGCGGCCCCAGAGTTCGAGCGCGCTTCCCATCGGGCGCGGAACGGGGCTCTGCGCGTATTGCGTCCGATGCGCCTGGTGCGCCTCGGCGAATCGCGCCGGAATGAGACGCTCGATCGGCTGACCGAGAAGCTCGTCGACCGCGTAGCCGAACATCTGCTCCGCCTGCGGATTGACCGCGACGATCGAGCCGGAGGAGTCGACGACCAGCACCGCATCGGGAGCGTTCTCGAACAGGACCCGATAGGTCTGCTCTGCGAGCAGTCTCTGCACAGGTCGACGTTCCGTCATCGTGTGGATTCTGCGGCTGCGGGGTGCACCGATCTTGCGGAGCTCCCCCTGGACTGGCGTCTTGCGCCGCTCCTTGGGAGCTCTTTTCGGGTCGGGGGCATTCTACTATCGCCCCCGGGATCGGCGATTCGTGCCGCACCGCTTTGCGAATGCCGCGAAGGGTATCACCGAGGTGCTGTGGGCGGTCACGCCGCTTTCTACTGAGGTCCGTCGGCTGACCGGCCGCTACAACACTTCACTAAAATGTCGGTTGTTCTTTTCATTATCGGGGCATAGGATGACCGGCGCGCGGCTGATCGACTGCGTCGTCGCAGGCGACAAGGGTGCGACGGTGCTTTCGCGGCATCGGCGCGACCTGATCGTGGCGGGCAAGTGATGCACGGTGAATCCGCGGGCGCCGCGTCGTCGGCGCCCCAAGGCGAATCGGCCGCGCTGCAGTATCGGGGGCTCATCGACACGCCGTATTGGTGGGACGCAGCGCCGCCGCAGACCCGCGACGGACCGTTGCCGTCCAGCGTGGACGTACTGATCGTCGGATCGGGCTTCACCGGATTGTCGGCATCGCTCACGCTCGCGCGCGGAGGAAGGAGCGTGCTCGTCTGCGACAGCCACGAGATCGGCTTCGGGGCGAGCACGCGGAACGGCGGCCACATCTCTGCGAAGATGCGGCGAAGCCTCGCGAGCATCGCCGCCGAGCACGGCGACGCCAAGGCGGAAGCGGCGTGGAACGTAGCGAAGTCCTCGCGCGCGTATCTCGAGCAGCTGATCCGGACCGAACGGATCGATTGCGACTTCCAGACCTGCGTGCGCTACTACGGCGCCCACCGCCCCAAGGACTACGAGACGCTCGCGCAAACCGCGCGAACGCTGAAGCTTCGCGTCGGACTCGACGTCGAGGCGGTGCCGAAGGCCGAGCAGCATCGCTATGTGAATGCGGACGCCTATCACGGCGGCCTCGTCGATCGCGGAACGGCGGCGTTCCACCCGGCGAAGTACGTTGCCGGCCTGTGCCGTCGCGCCGAGGAAGCTGGCGCGACGATGCGCTCGCACACGAAGGTCACCGGACTTCATCATCATGCGGGCGGCTTTCGAGTGACGACGAGCTCGGGAATCGTCGAAGCGCAGAACGTGATCGTCGCCACCAACGGTTACACGGGACCGGAATTTCCCTGGTTCGCCCGGCGCATCATCCCGATCGGAAGCTACATCATTGCAACAGAGCCGCTCGACAGGAAGACGATCGACGCGCTGATGCCGGGCTGCGAGCTCGTCATCGACACCCGCCGCGCGGCATCGTACATGCGGACTTCGCCGGATCGCACGCGCATTCTGTACGGCGGGCGCGTCGCTGCGACGGACATCAGTGCGCTGACGAGCGCCCCGCGGCTGAAGGCAGTGCTCGACAGCATCTTTCCGGCGTTGCACGGGGCGCGGGTTTCACATTCGTGGATGGGATTCACCGGATTCACGTTCGACGAGCTGCCGCATCTCGGCAATCAAGACGGCATCTATTTCGCGATGGGCTACTGCGGCACCGGCACGGCGATGGCCACCTACCTAGGACACCTGATCGCGCGCCGGATCCTCGGCGTCGAGCAGGATCCGATCGCACTGGAAGACCTCGAATTCAAGACGAAGAGCTTTTATCGCGGGAATCCATGGTTCTTGAGCACCGTCATCGCCGGCTATCGCCTTCTCGACAGGCTGCACATCTAAACCGGCATCGCGTAGAGTCGAACGTCGCGGACCTGCAACGCGTTTGCGTCCATCACGTCAACAGGGCCCTGGACGCGAGCCTGCATGAACTCGTTCGCCTCCGAATCGGCACCCGGCGGCTTGACGCACGTCAATCCGCCGGGCAGCGGGTCGCCGTAGGATGCGATCGTGTCCACTCCTATCGCAGGGACGATCATTCAGGCACTGCGCATCATCGAGGACGAGCATCGCTCGCTCGCCGCCGTCATCCACGGCATGCAGTACATGGTTCGCGATATCCGCGTGAACGGCACCAGGCCGAGCTTCGACGCGTTCGCGGCGATGATCTACTACATCGACGCGTTTCCGGAGCGGTTTCATCACCCGAAAGAAGACCGGTATCTGTTCCGGCTGCTGCGCATGCGCTGCCCGCAGGCGGGCCCGCTGCTCGATCGACTCGAGGCAGAGCATCAGACGGGCGCGCACAAGATCCGAACGCTCGAACAGGCGCTCGCGCGCTACCAGGCAGGCGGCGACCGCGAGTTTCCCTATTTCGCGGCGGCAGTCGACGATTATGCGGATTTCCACTGGAAGCACATGCGCGCAGAGGAGACGGAGGTCCTGCCGCTCGCGAAGAAGCATTTGACCGGGGAAGACTGGGACGAAATCGACGAAGCGTTCCTCGGTCATGCCGATCCTCTCGTCGGCGTCGACAGCGGCGCGGAATTCCGGGGCTTGTTCAGGCGGATCGTCAATCTGGTTCCGCCGCCGATCGGCGTGGGTCCGCCACCCGGGGAGCCGGGCAAAGGCTAGCGTCGCGCGAGCGATTGCCGCGCGGTTGACCTCCGTCAACAGCGGGTGCGGGCGGCGTGGCTAAAGTGCAGGCCATGCTTGCGCCTCCCACGGCGACCGCGCGTACGTGCTTTCACTGCGGCGAGCCGAATCCACCGTCGTCACGCTGGCGTGCGACCGTCGACGGCGCGGAGCGCTGCTTCTGCTGCGCCGGATGCCTAGGCGTCGCGCAGACGATCCGGGCGGCAGGTCTCGATCGGTTCTATGGTCGCCGCGACGCTGGCGGCCGCGGACCCGTCGAAGCTCGAAACGACGTCACGCTGGCGACGATCGCCGACAGTGCGGAAGCCGGCGGGCTCGTAACGCACGTCGACGGCGATACGCGGGAGACATCGCTGCTCGTCGACGGCATCCATTGTGGCGCATGCGTGTGGCTCATCGAGAGCTATCTCGCGCGCGAGCCCGGTATCCTGCAGGTCGCCGTCAACCTCGCCACGCATCGCGCGCGCATTCGCTGGGATGCGCGCCGCGCCGCGCTCGCCAGGCTGCTGGGCGCATTCTCGGCGATCGGCTATCGCGCGCACCCGTACGATCCGGTTCGGCGCGAGGTGCAGGTGCGCGCGGAATGGCGCGCATTGCTCGCTCGCAGCGCGCTCGCGCTGCTCGCGATGATGCAGGTGATGATGCTCGCGTTGCCGGCGTATACGAGCGTCGACGGCGTCGATCCCGAGTACCGGGCGCTGCTCGACTGGGCGAGTCTCGTGCTGACGCTGCCGGTGGTCCTCTATTGCGCGACGCCGTTCTTCCTCGGCGCCTGGCGCAGCGTCCGGGTCCGACAGCCGGGAATGGACGTTCCCGTCGCGATCGGCGTCGTCGCAGCATTCGCCGCCAGCGCATGGTCGACGCTCGGTGGCGGCGGCCCGGTGTATTACGACTCGGTGACGATGTTCGTCGCACTGCTGCTCGTCGCTCGCCTCGCGGAGCTGCGCGCGCGGCGACGCGCCGGCGACGCGATCGAGGCGATCGCCCGCGATCTGCCACCGACCGCCGATCGGCTGCTCGATCGGCACGAGGGCACGAGGACCGAGACGGTCGCCGCGCATCGCCTCGCGCCCGGCGACCGGATACGCGTCGCGGCGGGCGCAGCGATCGCCGCGGACGGGACGATCGTCGAAGGCCGCTCGAGCGTCGAGGAATCGATGCTCACCGGGGAGAGCTGGCCGCATGCGAAAATCGTCGGCGATCGCGTCCTCGCGGGTTCGATCAATCGCGAAAGTCCGCTCGTCGTTCGCGTCGACGCGGCCGGCGAAGCGACCGCGGCTGCCGCGCTCGTGCGGATGGTCGAGACCGCGGCGAACGCGAGGCCGCGCGTCGCGCAAGTGGCAGACCGCGTCGCGAGGCGCTTCGTCGCCGCGCTGCTGGCGATCGCGGCCGTGACCGGACTCGCCTGGTTGTACATCGATCCCGCGCGCGCGC
Organism: Casimicrobiaceae bacterium; assembly: GCA_035857655.1. Taxonomy (GTDB): domain Bacteria; phylum Pseudomonadota; class Gammaproteobacteria; order Burkholderiales; family Casimicrobiaceae; genus CAIWHR01. The sequence continues at coordinate 5,358 of DASSGI010000187.1, forward strand.
TGACGGTGACGGTGGCAGTGCTCGTCGTGAGTTGCCCGTGCGCGCTGTCGCTCGCAACGCCCGCAGCTCTCGCGGCGGCAGCGGGAGCACTGGGTCGCCGGCGCATCTTCGCCGTGCGCAGCGATGCCTGGGAGGCGCTGGCGCGCGTCACGCACGTCGTCTTCGACAAGACCGGTACGCTGACGCGGGGAAAGCTCTCGCTCGCCGGCGTCGAGCCGCTTGCGCGCGATCATTCGGCGCGCTGCATCGCAGTCGCCACCGCGCTGGAGGTTGGATCCGCGCATCCGATCGCGCAGGCGCTGCAACGCCCGGGCGCGCCTGCAGCGATCGCGCGCGACGTCGTCGCCGTCCCCGGTAATGGGGTCGAGGGTGTCGTCGAGGGAAAGCGCTACCGCTTCGGTCGCCCCGAGTGGGTAGGCGCCCTGCAGAGAAACGGAACGCCACCGCCCGCCGGCATCGCTGCCCCGGATGCGATCGCCGTCGTGCTCGGCAACGAGTCCGGATGGCTCGCATGGTTCACGTTCGCAGACACGCTTCGCCCCGGCGTGCGGGAGCTCGTCGCGAAGCTCCGCGCGATGAGGATAGCGGTGTCGCTCGTCTCGGGCGACCGGACGCAAACGGTCGAGCACGTCGCGCGAGCCGTCGGCATCGCGAATTATCGGGGCGACGCGAAGCCCGAGGACAAGATTGCCGACATCGCCGCGCTGCAGGGGAGAGGAGCCGTCGTGGCGATGGTTGGCGACGGCATCAACGATGCGCCCGGGCTCGCGCACGCCGACGTCTCGCTGTCGTTCGGCAGCGCGTCGACGCTGACGCAGTGGACGGCCGACGTGATTCTCGCCGACGACGAACCGCTGCGCGTCAGTGAGGCGATCTCGCGCGCGCGGCGGACGCTGCGAGTGATCCGGCAGAACCTCGCGTGGGCGTTCGGCTACAACGTGGTCGCAATACCGCTTGCGGCGACGGGTCACCTGACGCCGCTCGCGGCGGCATTGGGGATGTCGATCTCGTCGATGCTCGTCGTCGCCAACGCGATGCGCCTCGCCCGAGTGCGAAGCGTGGGCGCGGTATCGCGGGTCGCCGCGCAGGGCGTCACCCGATGCGCATCGATCGAATCGAGCGCGGCGTAATGGACATCCTGTTCCTGCTCGTTCCGCTGTCCGTGACGCTCGTCTTCGCGATCGGCGCCGCATTCTGGTGGTCGGTGCGCTCCGGACAGTTCGACGATCTCGAGGGCCCGGCGCATCGGATCCTTTCCGACGACGATTC
>DASSGI010000188.1:0-7469 GCA_035857655.1 Casimicrobiaceae bacterium
TCTGCTGGGCCAAGCCGACCGCGCGGTCCGCGCAATCGGCAAGCGTCTGCGCGTATTGCAGGCACGCGGCGCCAGGTACGACGAGATCGTGACGCGCTCGAACCTCGCTTGGGGATTGCGCACGCTCGGACGCTACCAGGAAGCGCTGCACGAGCTCGACGCGGCGCTCAACCTCGCGCGCGAGACGGGGACGTTCAACGTGCTGCACGAGTTCATCGAATACGATCGTTCGATCGTTCTCGATGCGCTGGGCGAGACTGCCGCGGCGCGCGCGAGCTACCGGCGCTATCTGCAGCTGGTCGGCGTCTCGAATCGGAGCACTCCGGCCGCGCCCGGCGGCGCCTATCCGACGAGTCCCAAGCGGCCGCTGGAGCCCTACTTCCTGAAGCGCGTCGACCGCTACATCCGCGACAACCTTTGTCGACCGTTTACGATTGCGGAGGTGGCAGAGCAGTCCGGCGTGAGCGCGAGGACGATGCAGAAGGCATTCGAGGAATATCGCGGGACCACCCCGGTCGCCCACGCGCGGAATCTGCGCCTCGACCACGCGCGCCGGGCGCTCGAAGCCGGGGAAGCGTCGGTGGCCGAGATCGCGACGCGGTTCGGGTTCGGAAGCTCGACGACGTTTGCTCTCGAGTACCGGAAGCGCTTCGGCGTCGCGCCAAGCCGCGCCAGGCACGCGGCGCGCACGTGAGTCCGATCCGAAGGCAATCGGCTCGATCGACCGCGCCACGATAAACTGTCGCGCCGGGTCGGGTCGACCCCGTAGAGCGCCAGACAATGAAGTACGCTGATCTTCGCGATTTCCTCGCGCAGCTCGAGAGCCGTGGCGAGCTCACGCGCGTTCGCGCCGAAGTCGACCCGAAACTCGAGATGACCGAGATCTGCGACCGCGTGCTCAAGGCGGGCGGTCCGGCGCTCCTGTTCGAGAAGCCGAAGGGCCATGCGATCCCGGTGCTCGGCAATCTGTTCGGTACGCCGCGGCGCGTCGCGCTCGGTATGGGACAAGAGTCGGTCGAAGCGCTGCGCGAGATCGGAAAGCTCCTCGCGTTCCTCAAGGAGCCCGAGCCGCCGAAGGGACTGAAGGACGCCTGGCAGAACACGCGCCCCGTTTTCATGCAGGTGATGAACATGGCGCCGAAGGAGCGCCGCGGCGCGCCGTGCCAGGAGATCGTGTGGGAAGGCACTGACGTCGATCTCGCGCGGCTTCCGGTGCAGACTTGCTGGCCCGAAGACGTCGGCCCGCTGATCACGTGGGGTCTCACGGTGACCCGCGGTCCGAACAAGACGCGGCAGAACCTCGGGATCTACCGCCAGCAGGTGATTGCGCGCAACAAGGTGATCATGCGCTGGCTCGCGCATCGCGGCGGCGCGCTCGACTTTCGTGATCACGCCGCGGCTTCGCCCGGCGAGCCCTTTCCCGTCGCGGTCGCGCTCGGCGCCGATCCGGCGACGATCCTCGGCGCGGTGACGCCGGTACCTGACACGCTGTCCGAATACCAGTTCGCGGGACTCCTGCGCGGCTCGCGCACCGAGATCGTCAAGTGCATCACGCACGGACTGCACGTGCCGGCATCCGCGGAGATCGTGCTCGAAGGATTCTTGCAAGCCGATCCCGCCGACCCGAGCGGCTACGAGACCGCGCTGGAAGGCCCGTTCGGCGATCACACCGGCTATTACAACGAGGTCGAGCGCTTTCCGGTTTTTACGATCGAGCGCATCACGATGCGCAAGGATCCGATTTATCACTCGACCTACACGGGCAAGCCGCCCGACGAGCCTTCGGTGCTCGGCGTCGCCCTCAACGAAGTCTTCGTGCCGCTGCTGCAAAAGCAGTTTCCGGAGATCGCGGATTTCTATCTGCCGCCCGAGGGGTGCTCGTACCGCATGGCCGTCGTGTCGCTCAGGAAGCAATACGCCGGTCACGCGAAGCGCGTGATGTTCGGCGTGTGGAGCTTCCTGCGCCAGTTCATGTACACGAAGTTCGTCGTCGTCACCGACGACGACGTCGACATTCGTGACTGGAAGGACGTGATCTGGGCGATCACGACGCGCGTCGATCCCAGGCGGGACACGCTGCTCGTCGAATCGACGCCGATCGACTATCTCGACTTCGCGTCGCCCGTATCCGGGCTCGGCAGCAAGATGGGACTCGACGCGACGAACAAATGGCCCGGCGAGACGACGCGAACGTGGGGAAGGCCGATCGCGATGGATGCCGCCGTCAAGGCGCGCGTCGACGCGCTGTGGCGCGAGCTCGGGCTCTGAGACCGATCGACGCTAGCGGCGCGTGCGGAAGAGCCGCAGCACTGCGAGCGCGATCCACGCGAAGCGCAAGATGTTGCCGAGGCGCGACGACCCCACGGTGGGTCCGAGCACGCCCATCAGCATCGCGGCGGCGGGACGATAGCGCGCCGCGCGCTCGGCGGAGGACACGGGCGCGACGATCGCCTTGATCTCGCGTGCGGCGAGCAGGATGCGCGCGCGATCGAGCTCGGCCTGCGTAACGAGCAGCGCTTTCTTCTCGGCAAGGTCGACGCGCGGCGTGCTCATTCGTCACCTCTCTTGCCGCCGAGCCACACGCGATCGCGCTCGAACTGCGCGATCGTTTCGGCGAACGGCGGCCGTTCCGTCCGTCCGCGCGCAGCGAGCCGCCATAGCGCGAAGAGGCCGATCGCGACGTAGAACAGGCTCACGATCACGAGCGCGGCAATCCGGTTCGTGTCCCAGAATGCGACGACGACGACCGCCGAGACGCCGAGGACGGCGAATGCGAAGCCGAGCACCGCGACCAGCACGAACACGAGGCGCTCGATCGCGCGTTCGCGCACTTCGTCGAGCTCGACCGCGGCGAGCGAGAGCCGCGTGTGCAGAAGCCCGAGGACTGCGCCGCCCAGCGCCTCGACCGCGCCGCGCAAGCCGCGTGAGGGCCGACCGGGCGGGACGGCGCTTGCCACGTTGCCGCTAGCGACGATTCATCAACAGGCCAACGAGGATACCGACCGCGGCTGCAATGCCGATCGCCTGCCACGGATTGTCGTGAACGTAGTCGTCGGTCACGCGTGCCGCGCGCTTCGCCTGATCGACGGCCTCGCCCTCGATCTCCTGCAGCGCGAGCTTCGCGCGAAGGAGCTTCGTCTCGATCTGTGAGCGCAGATCGCGCGCCTTGTCGCCGGTCTCGGTCGCTGCGCGCTTAAGCATTTCCTCCGCTTCGGCGAGAACGGCGGCGAATTCGTCGACGAGCTTGTCGCGATTGGTTTCCATACCATCGGTCATGAGAAGTCTCCTTGCCGGGCGCGGCGTCCCGACCGGGGACGCCTGCGGAATCGCGGCCAATTATAGGCCCGTCGTCCGCGGTTGCGCGATGGCGCCGACCACGCACCCTCGACGTCCGCGACCGAACCCGTGAGGCCGGTGCATAATTCGAGCCTCGTCGAATCCCGCTTGCAGGCCCGACAATCATGCTAAAGCTTCCCGTCATCGATCCCGATACCGTTCCCGAAAAGCGTGGCTCCGGATACCCGGAGCCGTTCCGCACGCGGATGGGCGATCGCGTCAAGCGCCGCCTCGGTGACGCGTGCGGGCTCACCAAGTTCGGCATCAATCTGGTGACGCTGGGGCCGGGCGGGCAGTCGGCACTGCGCCATTGGCACACGCTCGACGACGAATTCGTCTACGTGCTCTCCGGCGAGGTCGTGCTCGTGAGCAACGAGGGCACCCAGGTGCTGCGCGCCGGGATGGCGGCCGGCTACCCCGCCGGGAAGAAGGATGCGCACCATTTCGTCAACCGGAGCAAGGCGCCGGCGACCTATCTCGAGATCGGGACCCGAATCGAAGGCGACAACGCGTTCTATCCCGACGACGACCTGATGTGGGGCGAAGACGAGAACGGGACCTTTGCCGCCCACAAGGACGGTCGCCGCTATTGATCCTCTCGGAGCTGCCGACCAGGCGGCTCCCGAGACGCTTCATCGCGCCGGCGTTGAAAGCGCGCGGCACGGCCACCATTATTGAGGGGCGAGCGTCGAAGCTTTCGACGCGCTCCTCCGATGGGGTGACACGATGGCCGAGTTTCCCGCTCCGAATGCGTCCGGCTCCGACGCCGGCCCCGCTGCCAGGACGCCTCCGGCCTCCGGCGGCCTTCTTGCCTATGCGCTCTTCGCAGGCGCTGCCGTCGTCGCGCTGCTGTCGCACGGCTTCCCGTTCGCCGCGCCGCTGATGGGCATCATCGGGATCGCGGGACTCATCGTCGCGTACGTGAACCGCGACGAGGCGAGAGGGACGTGGGTCGCCTCGCACCTTCGCTGGTTGATCCGCACGTTCTGGTTTTCCCTGCTCTGGGGCGTGATCGGCGGCATCGTGCTCGTGGTGCTCGGCATCGTGCTGATCGGCATACCGATCGCGTTCGCGATCTGGGCCGTCGCGTCGATCTGGGTGCTCTACCGCGTCATTCGCGGCTACCTGCTGTTCAAGGACGAAAGGCCGGTCCCGGGGATGTGATCGGTGTCCGGCCGACGCTAGCGCGACGTAGCCGCCCAGGCCGCGGCGTCGCGATAGACCCACTGCACGAGATAGTCGAGCGCTGCCTGCGCGCGCAAGGCGCCCGGACCGTTGACGATCGCGACGACGACGAAACGTCGTCCGTCGCGATCCAGGACGTAGCCCGCGAGCGCCCGGACACCCTCGAGCGTCCCTGTCTTGAGCAGCGCCTGGCCCGCCACGGTGCCGTCCTGGAACCGCCGCTGCACGGTGCCGTCCATCGCGGCGACGGCGAGCGAGCTCGCGAATTCCTCGCGCACATTGCTCTTGTCGGCTGCGATCAGGAGCTTCGCGAGACTTCCGGCGGAAATGCGCTCGCGGCGTGACAGCCCCGAGCCGTTCTCGAGCACGAGCTCCGGCGCCTTGATCTCCTGGCTGGCGAGCCAGCGGCGCACGGTCTGCGTCGCGCGCGCGATCGTCGCCGGAGGCGGTGCGTCGACGGTGGAAAGCGTCAGGAAGATCTGCCGCGCCATCACGTTGTTGGACATCTTGTTGACGTCGCGCACGATGTCCCACAACGGTGGCGATTCGAGCGTCGCGAACGGCGCGGCGTTGCGCGGCGCGACGCCCGCCCGCCAGCCGCCGGAGAAAATCCCTCCTGCCGCCCGGAAGTACGCGTCGAACATCGCGTGAACGTACGCGGGATGGCTGAGCAGCGCGACCCACAATTCGCGCTCGCCGCATGCGGCCGCGTAACGTCCCGGAAATGCTGCTTCGGCCCGCAGGCCCTGGTCGATGAACACCGCCTGCAGGTTCGACCGCCAGTCGCTGCAATCGCCGCCCGAGAGCTGCGGCTGCGCGCTCACGGTGACGTTCGGCAGCGCCGGCTCGACTGTGACGACGGGCGCGTCGCCAGCCTCCGGCGGCGCGAAAGCGAATCGCACCGACTTGAAGTTGACGAGCAGTGCGTCGGGTCCGACGTTGTACGGCTTGAGCGGTTCGCGATCGAACGCCGCGGGGTCGTGCGCGATCGGTGCGAAAAACGAACGGTCGAGCACGAGATCGCCGTCGACCGCCTCGAGTCCTCGCGCGCGAAGCGTCGCCATGAATGCCTGCCACTGCTCGATCGTGATCTTCGGATCGCCGCCGCCCTTGAGCGTGAGGTCGCCGTGGAGCACGCCGCGGTCGAGCGTTCCGCCGAGATACGCGTCGGTCTTCCAGCGGTAGTCGGGCCCGAGGAGCTCGAGCGCGGCAAGCGTCGTCACGAGCTTCATCACCGATGCGGGATTGAACGGGCGATCGATCTGTTGCGCGAAGAGCGGCCGGCGTCCGTTCACTTCCTGGACGACGATGCCGACCGAGCCGAGCGGGATCTTCGCATCGCGGAACGCGCGCTCGACGGGTTGCGGCAGCGCCGCTTCGCCCAGGTTCGCCAGCGTGACGAGCGCGAGCGCCGCGATGAATGCGAGCCGCATCGATGCGATCGATCGCCGCCGCGGTTCGTCAGAGCGCATCGAGGATCTCGCCGGTCCGCGAGGCGAGCAGCGCGAACTCGTCGTCGGTGACGATGTACGGCGGCATGAAGTAAACGGTGTTGCCGATCGGGCGCAGCAGAAGCTCGCGCGTCAACCCTTCGGCGAAGCACCATCGCGGGAAGTCGGCGCGGTCGGCATCGACATCGAACGCCCAGATCATCCCGCAGCGGCGGAAATTGCGGATGCGCCTATGTGCGGCGAGCGGCGCGGCGAGCGCGGTCCAGCGCGCGGCGCGCTCGCGGTTGCCGGCGATCACGTCGTCGTCGCGAAAGATGTCGAGGACGGCGAGTGCCGCGCTGCAGGCGAGCGCGTTGCCCGTGTACGAATGCGAATGGAGGAACCCGCGCGCCACCCGCTCGTCGTAGAACGCCGCGTAGACCGGATCCGTCGTCAGCACGCAGGAGAGCGGCAGGTAGCCGCCCGTGATTCCCTTCGACAGGCACAGAAAGTCCGGCGCGACCCCCGCCTGCTCGCACGCGAACAGCGTTCCGGTGCGGCCGAAGCCCGTCATGATCTCGTCGGCGATCAGCAGCACTTCATGCCGGGTGCAGAGCTCGCGCGCGAGCGCGAGGTACTCCGGATCGTACATCGCCATCCCGGTGGCGCCCTGGACGAGCGGCTCGACGATCAGCGCGGCGATCCGCGTGTGGTTGCGTTCGAGATGCGCCTCGAGCGCACTCGCGGCGCGCACGGCAGCATCACGCGCCGATTCGCCGGGCGCCGCGCCACGCGCGTCGGGCGAGGCGACCGTCGCATTGCGCATCAGCAGCGGCGCGTACGTGTCGCGGAAGATCGCAACGTCGGTGACGGCGAGCGCGCCGAGCGTCTCGCCGTGGTAGCTGCCCTCGAGCGAGACGAAGCCGGTCTTTTGCGGCTGTCCGCGGTTCCTCCAGTAGTGGAACGCCATCTTCAGCGCAATCTCGGTCGCCGACGCGCCGTCCGAGCCGTAGAACGCATGGCCGAGGCCTGACGGCGCAAGCGCCGCGAGCCGCTCGGACAGCACGACGACGGGCTCGTGCGTGAACCCGGCAAGCAGCACGTGCTCGAGCCGGGAAAGCTGCTCCGCCACCGCGGCGCGGATCCGCGGATTCGCATGCCCGAAGAGGTTCACCCACCACGAGCTCACCGCGTCGAGATAGCGGCGGCCGTCGAAATCGTAGAGCCACGCGCCGTCGCCGCGTGCGATCGGGACGAGCGGCAGCGCCTCGTGGACTTTCATCTGCGTGCACGGATGCCACACCGCGCGGCGGCTCCTGTCGAGCCAGTCGGCGTTCGCGCTCATCGGAAAGCTTTCACCGGAACGTGCTCATCGGAAGCCATGCGGGACTTTGTCGTTCCTTGTCACGGACGGCCGAGCAACAAATACCACGTGGAGTCGCCGCGTGTCGTGTGTCCCCACGCGATGTAGAACGGTCCGAACGGCGTGTCGGCGGCGAAGAACAGGCTTCCCGCCTT
>DASSGI010000189.1:0-13228 GCA_035857655.1 Casimicrobiaceae bacterium
AGCGTGGGGCGCTTGCCGTCGCGCATTTGCGGCATCGCCGAGCGCAGATAGCGGATCAGGCTCTGCTGCATCCTCGACGCGCGCGGCGGGTCGGTCAGGATGAGCTGATCGATGCTCGCCAGCGTGTTGAACAGGAAATGCGGCTCGATCTGCGCCTGCAATGCCTCCATCCGCGCCTCGAGCACCGTGCGCTCGAGCTGCTCGGTGTCGGCGCGCTTGGTGGCCTCGCTCGCCGTCAGCTCGGCCTTGCGCTTGCCGTATGCCACCGCCTTGATGATCAGCGACGCGATGATCAGCGTGAATGCGATCGTCGGATGCCTGAATATCCCCCCTACGAGGATCATGACCAGCAGACAGATGAGCGCGAGGATCTTCCACGACACGATCGCGAGCCAGTCGAAGAAGCCCCACCAGATCGCCGCAATTCCGCCGCGGATCTCGCCGAACGCCTGCCGCGTCGTCGCCGAACGCGAGGGACCGGCGACGCCGCCGCCACGCGCAGCGGCGTCACTCGTCCCCGGGTTTTGCTGATCGGTGCTCATGGTGTTTCCATCCTGTGAACTACGGTCAGCCGCCAGCGTACGATACTGCGCCGCCTCCAGCCTACGCCGGCAGGACGCATTGCAGCACGGTGGGTATGAAATGCAGGCAACGGGTCATGGACGGAGGAGCGCCCGGGCCGGCGTTCGCACCGCCGAACATAGGTCCCGCCTATCATCTCATTAAGAACAATCAATTTGAGCTATCGGGCTGCGAACCCTAGCATCGTGACATTCCCCGATCACGAACGACGCTGATCGCGTTGGATTACACTCGACAACCCCACAAGGAGACACGACATGGACACGATCAAGCCCCTATTCACGGCGACGGGAACGACGACCGGCGGACGCAACGGACATACGCAGGCGAGCGACGGCTCGGTCAGCGCGAATCTCTCGGTACCGAAGGCGATGGGCGGACCGGGAAAGCCGAACACGACGACGCCCGAGCATCTCTTCGCCTGCGGATATTCAGCCTGCTTCGGCGGCGCGCTCGACTTCGTCGCGAAGTCGCAGAAGAAGGACGCGACGAAAGCGGTCGTCACCTGCGCGGTGTCGATCGGACCGCGCGACGGCGGCGGCTTCGGACTGTCGGTGAAGATGCGCGTCGAGGACAAGACGCTGTCGCAAGCCGACCTCGCCGCATTGACGAAGGAAGCGCACGAGAAGATCTGCCCGTACTCGCACGCGACGCGCAACAACGTCAACGTCGAGTTCGAAGTGGTCGGAGCCTGACGAAGGAGATTCCGATGAGCCGCCCCACTTTCGAGGCGTACGCCGCCGAGGCGCGGGCCAAGGGTGCCGACGAAGTGGTCGAACGGAAGTGGGCGCCCTCGCTCGTTCTCGAGACGCACAGGCATCCGTTCTCGGTGAGCGCGCTCGTCGTTCAGGGCGAGATGTGGCTCACCGTCGGTGACGACGTCCGCCACCTCGTTCCCGGCGACACGTTCGCGCTCGACCGCGAGCAACCGCACGCCGAGCGCTACGGCCCGGAGGGCGCGACGTACTGGGCGGCGCGGCGTAACGGATAGCGAGAGACCCGGTGGGGCAGCGCCCCCCGCCGGATCACGCGAGGATCACTCGTCGCGGAACTGCCGCGAGTGCAGTCGGGCGTAGAGTCCCTGCTGCGCGATCAGTTGCGCATGCGTCCCCTGCTCGACGATCTGCCCCTCGTCGAGCACGACGATGCGGTCGCAGTGCTCGACCGTCGACAGCCGATGCGCGATCACGATCGTCGTGCGTCCGCGCATCAGCTCTTCGAGCGCCTGCTGGATCAGCCGCTCCGATTCGGTGTCGAGCGCCGACGTCGCTTCGTCGAGGATCAGGATCGGCGCATCCTTGAGGATTGCGCGCGCGATCGCGATCCGCTGTCGCTGCCCGCCGGAGAGCCGGATGCCGCGCTCGCCGACGACGGTGAGAAAGCCCGCAGGCTGCGCGCGGATGAAATCGAGCGCGTTCGCCGCTTCCGCTGCGCGCTCGATCGCGGAGGCCGGGACTCCGGCCATCGCGCCGTAGGCGATGTTCGCCGCGATCGTATCGTTGAAGAGAACGATCTCCTGGCTCACGAGCGCGATCTGGCGGCGCAGATCGGCGAGGCGGATGCTCTCGACATCCTGGCCGTCGAGCAGCAGGCGCCCTTCGCTCGGCACGTAGAAGCGCGGAATCAGGTTGACGAGCGTCGTCTTGCCGCCGCCCGAGGGGCCGACGAGCGCGACGCTCTCGCCGGGCGCGATCTCCAGATTGAGGTCGGTCAGCGCAGGTCGCCCATCCTCGGCATAGCGCTGCGTCACGTGGTCGAAGCGGATGCGGCCTTGCGCGCGCTCGATGCTTGCAGTGCCGGTATCGGCTTCGGGCGGTTCGTCGATCAGCGCAAAGACGCTTTCGGCGGCCGTCATTCCGCGCTGGATGACGCTCGTCACGTTGGTGAGCGTCTTCAGCTGCGTCAGCAGGTGCAGCAGCGCGAAGATGTAGGTAATGAAGTCGCCGGCGCCGTACGTGCCGGTCGTCGTCTGCTTGAGCGCGACATAGAGAATCGCGCCGACGGCGATCGACGCGATGATCTGGTTGATCGGCGTACCGAGCGCGGCGGCCGCCGCCTGCTTCGCCGTCGCGAGCCGCAGACGGTTCGCGGCCGCGCGCAGGCGGCCGCTCTCGTAGGCTTCGCCGCCGAAGATCTTGACGACGCGGTGCGCGCCGATCGCTTCCTCGAGAGCGTGCGTGAGCGTCCCGGTGCGGTCCTGGACCATTCCGCTGACCTTCTTCATCCGTTTGCGGATGCGGCGCAGCGCGTACGCGACCGCCGGGAACGCGACGAACGCGATCAGCGTCAGGTTCCAGTTGATCCACAGCAGGTATCCGAGCATGAAGACGATCGTCAGCGTGTTGCGGATGCTGACCGTGATCGCTTCGGATGCGGTGGCCGAGATCTGCTGCGCGTCGAACGTCACCTTCGACAGCAGGACCCCGGCGGAGCTGCGGTCGTAGAAAGGCGTCGGCAGCCGCAGCAGGTGATCGCAGGCTTCACAGCGGAGGTCATAGACAACGCGCGACCCGATCCACGCGAGGCCGTATTCGCTCGCGTACGAGCCCAGTCCTCGCAGCACGAACACGCCGACGATCGAATAGGGAAGCCAACCGATCAGCTGCTTGTCGACAATGCCGATGTTGTTGAGCAGCGGCTGGATGATGCGCAGCATCATCACGTCGGTCGACGCGACGAGCACCATGCCGACTATCGCGATCCCGAATACCGCACGATAGGGACGCGCGTAACGAAGAAGGCGGCGGACGGGGCTCACTCTGGCGGATACCGTGGCGGAACCGAAGGAGGTGCCGCAGAGACCGGGGCGATTATATCGGAGGCCTCCGAGGCGGGCCGGCCTCCGCCGACGCCTCCGTTATAATCGAATGTTCTTCCGATTCAGGGCTCGAGATGAGCTACTACAAGCATCACGTCTTCTTCTGCTGCAACAAGCGCGATCCGCCCGAAGTCTGCTGCGCGAACCACGGATCGGTCGAGCTGCAGGCCTACGCGAAGGAGCGCATCAAGAAGCTCGGGTTGAACGGCGAGGGCAAGGTGCGCATGAACAAGGCCGGCTGCCTCGACCGCTGCGAGGAAGGCCCGTGCATCGTCGTCTACCCCGAGGGGGTCTGGTACACGTACGTCGACCGCGACGACATCGACGAGATCATCGACAAGCACATCATCGGCGGCGAGATCGTCGAAAGGCTGCGCATTTGACGCCCAGGAACACCGAGCGCTTCACGATCGCCGGGCCCGCGGGAGCGCTCGAGATCGTCCTGAACATTCCCGAGACGCCGCCGCGCGGGATCGCGCTCGTTGCGCACCCGCATCCGCTGCAGGGCGGTACGCTCGACAACAAGGTCGCGCAGACGCTCGCGAAGACGTTCTTCGCGATGGGCTACGTCGCAACGCGGTTCAACTTCCGTGGCGTCGGGAAATCGGAAGGCTCGTTCGACGAAGGCGTCGGCGAGACCGGCGATGCGCTCGCCGCGCTCGAGCATGCGCGCTCCCGCTTCGGCGAGTTGCCGGTCGCGCTCGCCGGATTTTCCTTCGGGTCGTTCGTGCAAACGCGTGTCGCGACGTCGGTACAGGCGGAGCGGCTCGTGCTCGTCGGCCCCGCGGTGACGCGGTTCGCCGGGACGACGGTGCCGCCGGACACCATCGTCGTTCACGGCGAGGAAGACGAGGTCGTGCCGCTCGCCGCAGTTCTCGAATGGGCGCGACCGCAGCAGCTTCAAATCGTCGTCTTTCCGGGGTGCAGCCATTTCTTCCATGGCCGCCTGACGCAGTTGCAGCGAACCGTCTCGGCGCTGTGGCGCGGGCTTGCGACGATGCCCGATGCCTGACGCGTCGGTGTCTGCCGCGGTGTCTGCGCAGGTGAAGGAACCGCGGGCGCACGCGCGTGGCGATGTCGTGCTTGCCGTGTCGGGGCTGCGCAAGTTCTACGGCAGCAACGAAGTCGTTCGCGGATTGTCGTTCGAGATCCGGCGCGGCGAGTGCTTCGGCCTGCTCGGACCCAACGGCGCCGGCAAGACGACGACACTGCGCTGTTGCCTGGGGTTGATCGACCCGGACGGCGGAGCGATTGAAATGGTCGGCGAGCCCGTTCCGCGCGCGGCGCGCGTTGCACGGATCCGCGTGGGCGTCGTGCCGCAGCAGGACAACCTGGATCCGGACTTCACCGTGACCGAGAACCTGCAGGTCTATGGCCGTTATTTCGGCATCGATCGCGCGACGCTGTCGACGCGCATTCCCGAGCTCCTCGACTTCGCGGGCCTCGCAGGCCGCGGTGATTCGGCGTTGCGCACGCTCTCGGGCGGGATGAAGCGGCGCCTGACGCTCGCGCGGGCGCTCGTCAACGACCCGGAGCTCCTCATTCTCGACGAGCCGACGACCGGGCTCGACCCGCAGGCGCGGCATCTGATCTGGGACGGGCTGCGCCAGCTGCTGTCGCAAGGCAAGACGATCCTCCTGACCACGCATTTCATGGACGAAGCCGAGCGGCTCGCCACGAGGCTCGCCGTGATCGATCACGGAACGCTGATCGCATCGGACAGCCCGCGCGCGCTGATCGCGACTCATGTCGAGCCCGAGGTGATCGAGGTCTACGGCGACGACGCGCGGAGCTGGGCCGAAGGCGTCGGACGCGCGCTTTCGACGCGCGTCGAAGTCGCCGGCGAAACGGCGTTCTGCTACGCGACCGATCCGCAGCCTCTGCTCGATTCGCTCGCGCACGCACGCGGCGTGCGTTACCTGCACCGCCCGGCGAACCTCGAGGATCTGTTCATCAAGCTGACCGGACGCGAGCTTCGCGACTGACGCGCGATTGACTCGCGCGGGAACTTCCGGGCCGCCCGGGAGATCGAACCGCGCGAGCTTGCGCACGCAGGCATCGGAGGCGCGGATGGTGTCTCGCCGGTTCGTCCTGGCCGCAATCGGCGCGGGCACTCTCGCAGCGCCGGTCACGGCATTGACGCTGCAGCCGCCGAGGATTGCTCGGATAGGGTATCTGCAGCCTGTCACGCCGGAGAACGATACTTCGCGCTTCCTCGAGGACTTTCGCGACGGCCTTCGTGAGCTCGGCTATATCGAAGGCAAGAACCTCGAGCTGGAAATCCGCTGGGGAGCAGGAAAGCTCGAGCGGATGCCCGCGCTGGCCGCCGAGCTCGTGCGCCTGAAGGTCGACGTCATCGTCGCCGTGTCGTCACCGTCGGTCTTGGCTGCCAAACAGGCGACCCGAACCATACCGATCGTGATGCCGCTCAGCTCCGACCCCGTCGGCGACGGGCTCGTCGCGAGCCTCGCGCGACCGGGGGGAAATATCACGGGTCTTTCGCTGATGACGCCGGAGTCCGCACCGAAACGGCTGCAGTTGCTGAAGGACGTATTCCCAACGATGACTCACCCTGTGGCCGTCTTGTGGAATCCGGACTACGTCGGCATGCAGGCGCGATATCGTCAGACAGAGGGGGCCGCCCCGGCAGCGGGCCTCGCTGTGCGATCGGTGGAAATCCGTGACTCCCGCGAATTGGAGCGGGCACTCGCGACGCTGGACCGCGAGCGGCCGGATGCGCTCTTGTTGTTGGCGGATCCCCTGACCCTGAGCCAGCGACTGCGAATCGTCGAATTCGCGACGGAAGAGCGACTACCCGCGATATACGAACAAAGCGTATTCGTCGACGCCGGCGGCCTGATGTCCTACGGGCCTGACGTCGACGGGCTCGTTCGGAGCGCCGCAACTTACGTCGACAGGATCCTGAAAGGGGCAAAGCCTGCGGACCTGCCGATCGAACAGCCCGAGCGCTTCGAGCTGGTGATCAACCTCAGATCTGCAAAGGCGCTCGGGGTTACGTTCCCGCAGTCGATCCTCGTTCGGGCGGACAGGATCGTCGAGTGACCGCGCCGCCGCTCAGTCCTTCGTGAAGGGCAGCAGGAACGATCGGAACGCCTGCAGGCAAAACGCGGCCTGGTCCGCGAAATATCGCTGCACGTCGTTCACCATGTTCTCGTAGGTTTTCGGATCGAGCTCGCCCTCGAACGACTCGGCGCTCAACTTTCCGTTTTCATAGCGCGCGCGCTTCGTCTTGAACTTCGCCGATTTTCCGACCGCCGAGAATTCGGCGTACGAATAGCGAAAACTGAATCCGGCGCTCATACGCTCCACGGGAGCGGGCAGATCGACCAGATCGCCTTCGACAGTGCGAACCGGGCGCACGCTGCGCTTGACGGGATGGTTGCTCATGAGACCTCGAACGATGTTGATCTTGCGACGCGCCGCCCGCTGAGCCGCGAGCACGTGGCCGCGGGCGAGATCATTCTACCCGCCGCTCTGGAACCTACGGCCTGCGGCATAATCGGCGGCACGACACCATGGCCTGGGATCCCGAGCAATACCTGAAGTTCACCGAGCCGCGGCTTCGCCCCGCGGTCGACCTGCTCTCGAGAATCGCGCTGGACGCGCCGCGCACCGTCTACGATCTCGGTTGCGGCGCCGGAAACGTGACGAGGCTTCTCGCCGCGCGCTGGCGACGCTCTTCCCGTTTCGCCGGCTGTTCGTCATCGCCACACGGCCGTGTCGCTGGCGAAGCGCTGAGGCCGTGAAATAGCGACGCAGCCGCCGCGGATTGCAAGCGGCTATCCCGTTGCGCTCAATCGACGGGCATCGCGTTGCGCGCGTCGAGCGTCAGCGACTTGTCGCCGCCTTTGACGTCGACGGGCTGGTTCCACACGACGCGCTTGTTCGCGAGCTTCGCATCGGCGAGAACCCAATAGCGCCCCGCGGGTAGCGGCGGCGTCAGCGCGTGGCCGGTTGCATCGGTGGTCGCGAGGCCGACGCTGTACGCCTTGAGAGCGTTTGCGCCTTTCTCGCACAGCGGTGTGTGCGACTGGCAGGCGCCGATCCAGTTCTGCAGCACGCTCGCGTCGGGCGTCGATTGGACGCCACCCTTGATCAGCGCAACCTGCGCGTCTTCCTTCAATACCCAGAGCTTGCGGCCCGCGATGTTGTGGCCGGGCGCGAGCGCCACGACAGAGAGGTCGAGCTTTCCACCGCCGTTGCTCGCGCGGACCGGCTCAGCGCGCGCCGACGCGCTGGCAGCTGCGCCCGTGGATGCGCTGGCAGTCGTGGCCGCAGAGGCACTCGCCGCGGCGCCCGTCGACGCGGCCGCGGTGCCCGCCGACGCGCCCGCTTGCGCCTGCTGCGGGCCGGCACGCACGAGCACGCAGTTCTGGCTCTTCCAGTTGATCCGGTTCGGACCTTCGAAGTCCCACTCCATCAACTTGATCGTCGTCTTGGGCAGCACGACGACGTGCTTAGCGTCGCCACGGTATTCGACGCGGTCGAGCTCCTGCTCGGGGGTTCGCTGGTCCTTGCCGACGAGCCTGTCGGTCTTGAATTCGAAGACGCCGCCGCCGAACAGCACTTCACAGAGGCCTCCCTTGGCGAGTGCCGCGAGCTGCGCGAAGGGATCCGACGAGTTGGCCTGCGACGACGCGGGCCGCGTCCACTTGCCGAGCAGCGGATTCTTGTCGGGAGGCAGAGGCGGCTGCTTCTCCCAGCGTGCGCGAGCTGCCGACAGCTGGTCCGCTGCGGCGCCGCCACCGCTGCGCCCCTGCATCGGCGCGCCGCCCTGTCCCGCCGACCCCTGTCCCGCCGACCCCTGCCCCTGCGGCGTATTGGCGCGCCTCGACTCCTCCTGCTGGCGGCGGGCGTTCTCCTGCATCAGTTGCTGCTGCCGCTGCTGCTCCTCTTGCTGTCGCTGCATCTGCAGGCGGTATTCGCGCTGCTGGCGGTCGTATTCCATCTGCGCCGGTGTCTGCGCGAGCGCGGCGGACAGGATCGCTCCGAGAGCTATGGTGAGAATGCCGACCGATACCGATCGAAATGGACGCTGCATACGCCGACCCCTCCCTGGACCCCGAGCAGCCGGCCCTCGGCTATTTGTAAACAAGGTTGACAATCTCCCGATCGCCGGCGCGCGGGATCGGGGCCCCTTCCCGCGCAAAGTACGAAGGGGCGGACCGGGTGTCAAGCGTGTAGAGTAGCGGCGCCCGCACCGCGTCCCCGCGTCCGCACGCGACGCTCCGCTCGTCAGATCCCGCGACCATGAATACTGCCGCCGCCTTCCTCCGTCCACCCGAGCTCTCGCTGCGCTGGACCTCCGTGTGGAAACGCAACCAGCTCGTCTGGCGCAAGCTGGCGATAGCCAGCGTGCTCGGCAACATCGCCGATCCGCTGCTCTACATGGTTGCGCTCGGCTACGGGATCGGCTCGTTCATTCCCGAGGTCGGCGGCATGAAGTACATCGTGTTCATCGGCACCGGGATGGTCTGCCAGAGCGCGATGTTCACGTCGAGCTTCGAAGGAATGTACTCGGCGTTCTCGCGGATGCACGTGCAGCGCACGTGGGACGCGATCATCAACGCGCCGATCTCGCTCGACGACGTCGTGTTCGCCGAGTGGATCTGGTCGGCGACCAAGGCCGCGATGTCGACGACCGCGATACTCGCCGTGATCCTGGGACTGGGCTACGGCCACACGTGGCTCGCGCTGTGGATTCTCCCGCTCGGATTTCTCGTCGGCCTGACGTTCGGCGCGTTCGGCCTCGTGATGAACGCGCTCGCGCCGAGCTACGAGTTCTTCACGTACTTCTTCACGCTCGTGCTGACGCCCGGGCTGCTGCTCTCGGGCGTGTTCTTTCCCGTCGCCCAGATGCCCGACGGGCTGCAGGCGTTCGCAAACGTCCTGCCGCTGAAGCACGCGATCGACCTCTCGCGGCCGCTGCTGATGGGCGAAACGCCGCCGGACGCTCTGCTGCACATCGCGGTCCTCCTCGCCTACGCGCTCATCGCGTACTACGTCGCGCTCGTGCTCACGCGGCGGCGGCTGTTGCGGTGACCGAGCGCTTCTTCGCGCCTTGTCCGCGAGGTCTCGAAGCGGCGCTCGCATCGGAGATGGGCGCGCTCGGCGCGCAGGACGTCGCCGCGGCCGACGGCGGCGTCGGATTCGCCGGTCCGATCGATCTGGCATACCGCGCGAACCTCGAATCGCGCCTCGCGAGCCGGGTTCTCTGGCAGGTCGCGCATGGGCGTTACCGCAACGAGAACGAGCTCTATGCGCTCGGCAAGGACGTCGACTGGAAGCGGCATTTCGCGGCCGAGCGAACGCTGCGTGTCGACGTCGCGGCGACGCGCTCGCCGCTCGCGAGCATCGAGTTCGCGACGCTCAGGATCAAGGATGCGATCTGCGATCGCTTTCGCGCGGACTCGGGCGAACGGCCTTCGATCGACAAGAGACGACCCGAGATCCGCGCCTATGCCTATCTCACCGAGCACGACGCGACGCTCTACCTCGACACTTCGGGCGAGGCGCTGTTCAAGCGCGGTTGGCGCCGCGACACGGAGGCCGCGCCGCTGCGCGAGAATCTCGCCGCCGGCATCCTTGCGCTCGCCCGCTGGACTCCGAACCTGCCGCTCTGCGACCCGATGTGCGGAGCGGGCACGATTGCGATCGAAGCCGCGCTCGCCGCTGCCGACCGCGCTCCGGGATTGCAGCGCACGTTCGGATTCCAGAAGCTCGCTTGGTACGACGGACCGACATGGCAGCGAATCCGCCAGCGTGCGCACGATCGCAGGCGGCCGGCGCCCTCCGCGCCGGCGATCTTCGCGAGCGACATCGATCCGCGCGCCGTCGCGCAATCCCGGCGCAACGCGGAATCCGCGGGCGTCGGGAAATGGATCGCGATCGACGAGGCCGACGTGCTCGCGCGCCGCGCGCCGGCGCCTTCGGGCATGCTGATCGCGAATCCGCCGTACGGCGTGCGCCTCGACGATCAGGCATCGCTCGCCGCGTTCTATCCGAAGCTCGGCGACGCGCTGAAGCAGCGCTACGCCGGTTGGACCGCCTGCATTCTCAGCGGTGACCCGACGTTTCCGAAGTTGATCGGCTTGAAGCCTTCGAAGCGAACGCCGCTCTACAACGGTGCGCTCGAGTGCAGGCTCTATCGATACGAGATCGTCGCCGGTCGTCCGCAGCGTGCAGCGCGGGCGCCGGGCGCCCCCGGCCGGTGATAATATTTCACTCCTCGACCCGACCGCTGCAGTCGAACCGTCATGGGAATGCTTCCTGCCCGCAACTACGAATCCGACCACACGCGCTTCATCCGCGAGATGAAGCAGAAGAAGCCCGCGATCGAAATCGAGCAGCAGAAGAGCCGGGCGATCTGGTGGGACAAGCTACCGAAAGAGCTTGCCGAGGAAAAGACGATGGACGCGGGGCGCGTGCCGCAGCCGGCATACGTCTATCAGACGAAGACGTGAATGTGAGGCGCAGCTCACACCGCGGCCTCCGTCACGGTCTTCGCTCAATCACCTTCGAGTCGTCGGCCGCGAGCACGGATTCGCCCCGGTCGCATCCCCGCTGCGCGGGGCCCCTGCTCCCAGGCTCGCGTCGCTACTTCTCGTCGAGCTTGATTTCGACGTAGGTCCGGTCGCGCTGCTGGCGCACCCAATCCTGGAACATCTCGTCGGACTTGCGCTGCCGCAGCGCGAGCCGCGCCTGGTCGCGCTGGCGCTCGGTCGTGATGTCCTGTGTGCGGCGCTCTTCGACCTCGATCAGATGCCAGCCGAACGGCGTGCGCACCGGCCCCGAGAGCTCCCCGATCTTGAGCTTGGCCATTGCGGTCTCGAAATCGGGCACGGTGTCTCCCGGGGAAAGCCAGCCGAGCTCTCCGCCTTTGGACGCGCTGCCGTCCTCGGAGTTTAGCTTCGCCTGCTCGTCGAACTTCGCGCCTAGAGCGATGCGCTCTTTGATGCGCTCGATCTTCGCTTTCGCGTCGGCGTCCGCCGTGATCTCGTTCACCTTGACGAGGATGTGCCGCACGCGGGTTTGTTCGACGACCGTCGGATCCTTGCGGCTGCGCTTCTCGATCAGCTTCACGATGTGAAAGCCCGCTGCCGAGCGCAGCACGCCCGAATACTGCCCCGGCTTCAGGCTGCGCAGCGGATCGAGGAATATCTGCGGCAGCCGCGCCGCCGGACGCCACCCGAGGTTGCCGCCCTGCAGCGCGTCGGGCGCATCGGAAAAGCTCGCGGCGACCTGTCCGAAATCGCCGCCCGAGCGAAGCTGGCGCATCGCGTCCTCGACCTTGCCCACGCGCGCCTGGATCTGCTCCGGCGTCGCCTGCTCCGGCACGAGAACCAGGATGTGCGCGAGCTTGTACTCGACGTCGCCGCCCGACTGCGCGTCCTGCGTCGCAAGGAAGAGATCGACTTCGGCGTCGGTCACGGTGACGCGACCTTCGACCTCGCGCTCGCGCAGCCGCTGGATCACCATTTCGCCGCGGATGTCGTCGCGATACTTCGAGAACGCGATCCCTTCGCGCTCGACCGCCTTCTTGAACTCGTCCGGCGTCATCTTGTTGTCCTGCGCGATCCGCGCGATCGTGCGCTCGACCTGCGTGTCGTCGACGCGGATGCCCGATTCCTTCGCATACTGCATCAGCACGCGCTGCGTGATCAGGCGGTCGAGAAGCTGTTTCTCGAGGACATCGGGCGCCGGCGGCGTCACTTTCTGCGCTTTCATCTCCGCGAGCACGGTGCGCGTCTGCTCGCTGACGTCGTACGTCGTCAACGCTTCGTCGTTGACGATCGCGACGACGCGGTCGATCAGCACACCGCTTCCGGCGGGCGACGGAGCGCGTGTCGCGGAAGACGCCGCGGCTGCGGCCGCCGGCGTCGGCCCCGCTCCGGCGGCCGGACGCGACGTGGAGCCCTGCGCGAGCGCAGCCGTTGCGGACAACGCCAGCGCAAGCGCGGCGATTGCCGGAACGATGCGGGCAGTCGAGAGAAGAATGCGCATGATGTGACCTCAGTATTCCTGGAACATGTCGTCGCGTTCCCTTGGAGCGAGCGTCGGATCGTTGGTTCGCTGATAACCCGGGACGCTGCGCCGAAGCAGATCGAGCGGATTGGTGCCGAATCGCGCGAGGCCGTTCAACTCGATCTGCAGGTAGACCGCAGTCGTGTACTGCTGAGTCGTGGTCTGCAGCCGCTGCGCAACGAGGCGCAGAACATAGCAGCCGCCATTATACTCGAGGCCTCCGATCGCCTCGAGCGTCCTGTTGTCGACGAGCGAATAGTTCCATCGTCCGATGAGGCTCAGCGTTTCGGACACCGGCCATTGCGCCGAGATGTCGAACTGCTTCAATTCCGTCAGCAGCCCGACCTGGTCGACCTCGTGCCGCGCATAGCGGTAGCTCGCATTGAAGGCCTTTCCCGGGGAGGGGGTATAGCGGATGCCAGCATCGAGACGTTCGAGCTCCCCCGACGAGAAGTTGTATTCCATGAGGCCGGCGAGCGCCCACACGTCGGACAGGCGTCCCTCGGCGCCGATCAGGAAATCCGACGATGTCGCCGAGCGCGGCGCCTCGCTCAGCGTCACGCGCTGCGACTGAAAATAGAACCGCTCGCCGACCTCCACGCGCAGGCGCTCGCCGCCCGTCACCGGGTCGAGCAGCCTCGACGTGAGTCCCACGGTGATCTGGTTCGCGTCGCCGATCCGGTCGTTGCCGATATAGCGGTTCGGGCTGTAGAGCTGCGCGAAGTTGAAGTCGTCGATCGCAGTATCGAAGACGGGCGCCTTCGTCTGGTCGTGGAAAGGCAC
>DASSGI010000190.1:0-5239 GCA_035857655.1 Casimicrobiaceae bacterium
GCCATTTCGGGCAGACGAAGGATCGCGTCGCGGTTCGACCACGAAAAGCACTTTGCCGCGGCTTCGACGTACGGCAGCCACGCGCAGGCGCTGTGCTCGCGAGGCTCGAGCACGACGCGCACCGTATCGGGCACCTCGAGACCGAACACGTGCTCGGTGTTGTGCGTGACGCCGGGCGCGTAGCGATAGCGCCAGCGCGCGTAGATCTCGTAGACGTTCGACATCTGCCAGTCGCGCACGCCGCCGTAGCGAGCCGCGTCGATACCGGTCTCTTCGCGGAGCTCGCGCGCGGCGGTCGCTGCGAGCGTCTCGCCGGGCTCCTGGCTTCCCGTTACCGACTGCCAGTAACCGGGCGCATCAGCACGCTCGATCAGCAGCACCCGAAGGTCCCGCGTGTGGACGACGATCAGCGTCGAGACCGGGATCTTGTGCGGCAAGGTTACGAGACGAACACCCAGAAGGGCTTGTGTCGCTCGCGCCAGTAATCGGAAGCCTCGGCGAGGATGTCTTCGAGCTTCGTCCAGTCGATGCCGTGCGCCTTGCGGTAAGCGGCCGAGTGCATCAGCACGATCGCGACGCCGTGCTTGCCGAGCCAGTCGCCATCCTCGACGGAATCGGCGAGCGCATCCCAGTTGTTGCCGAAATGCGCCGGGAGCTTGAGCCCCTGGGCGAGCACTTTCAGCAGATCGGCCTTGCTGTTGACGTCCTTCAGGTCCGCTGCAAGGAGGCGCAGCTTCGCGGCGTTCACGGCAAGCGCGAGCGCCTGCAAGTCGCCGTGCCAGGCATGCACGCCTGCGATTTCCAGGTCGGTGAGATCAGGCACCTTCATGAGCGGATCCTCCGGAACGATTGGTAGTGATCGTCGCTGTAGTAGCAGACGTCGGGCATCGTTTTCGGCCCACCGCACACCATGCGTCGTGCGCCGCGATCCCTGGCGCCGGGAGTGCGGACCGTGTACTCGTGGTAATAGCCGCGAGGTTTCGCCGGCAGGATGTGCTCGCGATTGCCGAACACGACGCCGTCGCGGTCGTAATGGAACGGACCGCCCTTGTCGATCTGCGCGCGGAGCTCCTTTGCTTCTTTCGGAAGATCGGCGAGCGCGATCTCGGGCAAAGGCACGGAAGACGTTCGCGCGATTGCCAGCGGCGCGCCGCCGGCGACCGCGAGCGCCAACGCCATCGCGAAGGCAACCGCGACGCCGGGGATCCGATCTCGTTTCGTGCGGGCAGGGGTCATGCGGGCGTGGGTTTGTGCAGATGGTGCTTCAGTTGATGCGGAATTCCCCGGCGGGTAAGGCCTCCCGTGTCGATCCATTCGCGGGTCGACGCCGCCGCCCGGTCGATCAGCTCGCCGGCCCGCGTGAAATCATAAGGGGATACGTCGAGCGGACACAATGGAGGGACGACGGCGATCTCGACCGCGTCGCCGATGCGCTCGATGTCGAGAATCATCTGCCGGGAAATCATCAGGTTGAGGGCATGCATCGCGCTCGCGATTGCACCGCTCGGCGGTGCCGCGAGCGCGCACGCGAACCCGCTGGGCAATACGACCATCCTGGTCGCCCCGAGCTCGCGCGCGGTCTCGACCGGCGTATAACTCGCCACGCCGCCGTCGATGTAGTCGGCGTCGCCGATCCTTACCGGCGGGAAGGCCGCCGGAATCGCGGCGCTCGCCAGGATGGCGGGGATCGCCGGCCCTTGCGAGAACGCGACAGCGATGCCGGCGAGGAGACTCGTGGCGACCACGTGGACGGGGATCATCGCCTCTTCGAGCGTCTTGCAGGGTAGATGGCGCTCGAGCAGCGCCCGCAGGCCGCCGGGGTCGACCAGGTGGGTATGTCCGGTGAGCGCTGCGAGCACGTTGGCGAATTTCAGCGGAAAGATGTCGCGGCGGCGCAGTCCGCGCCAGATCTGCTCGAGGCGGCCAACGCCGTCGACGTCGGGCGCCCCCGCATAGTGAACGCCGTTGATCGCGCCGACCGAGCAGCCGACGACGAAGTCCGCGTGCACGCCGGATGCGACGAGCGCGCGCAGCATGCCGACCTGGACTGCGCCGAAGCTGCCGCCGCCGGCGAGCACGAATGCCGTTCGGCTGGGTGCCTCAGCGGGCATCTTGTCCTCGTTTCTCCCCCTGACGCTCGCCGCGATGCTTCGCAAGCGGGCGCTCGCGAGCGATTGTCCGCCAGCGCGCGAGGCCGCGCCAGCCTCAGGTGGCGGTCTTCGCCGAGTCGGAAGCGCGCACGCGGATGTGCAAGTCGCGGAGCTGCTGCTCGGTGACCGGGCTCGGCGTGTCGATCAGCAGATCCTGGCCGCGCTGTGTCTTCGGGAAGGCGATCACGTCGCGAATCTGGTCGACGCCCGCCATCATCGCGGTGAGTCGATCGAAGCCGAACGCGATGCCGCCGTGCGGCGGCGCGCCGCAGGCGAGCGCGTCGAGCAGGAACCCGAACTTCTTTCGTTGCTCGTCGGGGCTGATCTTCAACGCCGCGAACACACGCGCCTGGAGCTCGGGCTTGTGGATGCGCATCGACCCGCCGCCGATTTCCCAGCCGTTCAGCACGACGTCGTACGCCTTCGCGAGCGTCTTCCCCGGATCGGTCGCGAAGCGCTCCTCGTCGCCGTCCTTCGGCGCGGTGAACGGATGGTGGCGTGCGCCCCACGTCCCCTTTTCCTCGTCGAGTTCGAACATCGGGAAGTCGACGACCCACAGCGGCTTCCATTCGCCTTCGACGAAGCCCCGGTCGTGGCCGATTCGCGCGCGCAATGCGCCGAGCGCGTCGTTGACGACTTTCTCGCGATCGGCGCAAAAGAAGACGACGTCGCCGCTTTGCGCGCCGGTGCGCTCGAGGATCGCACGAAGAACATCGGCCGACAGGAACTTGACGATCGGCGACTGCAGCCCTTCTTCGCTCGGCTTCGACGCGTCGTTCACCTTGATGTACGCGAGGCCGGCGGCGCCGTAGACCCTGGCGAGCGCCGTGTAGTCGTCGATCTCCTTGCGGGTGAGGGCTCCGCCGCCGGGAATTCGCAGCGCTGCGACGCGCCCGTTCGGACGCTCGGCCGCGGCACGGAACACCTTGAACTCGACGGTCTTCATCACGTCGGTCAGCTCGGTTAGCTTGAGCGGAATGCGCAGGTCCGGCTTGTCGGAGCCGTAGTCGCGCATCGCATCGGCGTACGTCATCACCGGGAACGGATTCGGAAGCGAGACTCCGATCGTGTCGCGGAACATCGCACGGACGAGCTCTTCCATCATCTCGCGCAGCTCGAGCTCGTCGAGGAACGACGTCTCGATGTCGATCTGCGTGAACTCGGGCTGGCGATCGGCGCGCAGGTCCTCGTCGCGGACGCACTTGACGATCTGATAGTAGCGGTCGAATCCCGCCATCATCAGCATCTGCTTGAAGAGCTGCGGCGACTGCGGCAACGCGTAGAACCACCCATGGTGGATGCGCGACGGGACGAGGAACTCGCGCGCTCCCTCGGGCGTGGACTTGTAGAGGACGGGCGTTTCGATGTCGATGAAGCCGTTCGCGTCGAGGAACTTGCGCGCAGCGACGCTCGCGCGATGACGCAGCATCAGGTTCTTCTGCATCGGCAGCCGCCGCAGGTCGATCACGCGATGCTGAAGACGGACGGTCTCCGAGATGTTTTCGTCGTCGAGCTGGAACGGCGGCGTTTGCGCGGTGTTGAGAATTGCGACATCGTCGGCGAACACCTCGATCTCGCCGGAGCGGAGATTCGGATTCGCGCCGCCTTCGGGGCGAAGATGCACGATGCCGGTTACGCGGATCACATATTCGTTGCGCAGCGATTCGGCGATCGGAAACGCCGTGACGCGGTCGGGGTTGAACACGATCTGCACGAGGCCCTCGCGATCGCGCAGGTCGACGAAGATCACGCCGCCGTGGTCGCGCCGGCGATGGACCCACCCCATCAGCGTGACCGTCTTGTCGAGATAGCGGCGGTCGATGCGGCCGCAGTAGTCAGTGCGTTTCACGGTGTTCTCCGGCGGGCGCGTTGCTTTCGAATGCGTGTCAGCGTCGGGTAGCACGAGGCTCGCCCGCCCGCCGCGATCGAGCAGCCGGCGCGCGGACCTTCGCGATCAGTTTCGAGGATTTTCAGCGGGCGTCGCCAGCGGCGCCTGCGCCGCGGGCTTCGGCACCGCCAGCGGCACTCCGCGACGGCGCGGCGCGACCACGCCCATCGAGATGATGTACTTGAGCGCCTCGTCGACCGACATGTCGAGCTCGCGGATCGATTCCCGCGGCACCATCACGAAATATCCGCCAGTCGGATTCGGCGTGGTCGGCACGTAGATGCTGACGAAGTCGCCGCGCAGGTGATCGGCGACGGCGTCGGAAGGCGATCCAGTCAGGAATGCGATCGTCCAGCAGCCCGGCCGCGGGAATTCGACGAGCAACGCCTTGCGGAACGCGGTCCCCTGATCGGAAAGCACGGTGTCGCTTACCTGCTTGACCGACGAGTAGATCGACTTCACGAACGGAATGCGTCCGAGCAGCGATTCCCAGCCGCGGATCAGCCGCTGGCCGAAGAAGTTGGCGGCGATGACGCCGGTCAGCAGAAGGATGACGAAAGCGACGACGACGCCGAGTCCGGGGATGTCGAAGCCGAACAGGCGGCGGGGCTGTGCGGCCTCGGGCAGCACCAGCAGGATCTGGTCGAGCGACGTCAGCAGGAAGTGCATCACGTAGAGCGTGATGCCGAGCGGCACCCAGACGAGCAGGCCGGCGATCAGGTAGCGCTTCATCGATGTCGCGAAAATTCGCGGAGGCGTGTTATTCGGACGACGCGGGCTTCGCCGGCGTGGACGGTGCAGAGGCCGTCGACGCCGACGATGATTCCGATTTGGTGGCCGCGCCCGCGCCCGCGTCCTTTTTCGCGCCGCCGTCGGTCTTCGCGCCGTCGCTCGGCGCCGCCGCATCGGATTTGGTTTCGCTCTTCGCGGACGGCTTGCTGCCGTTGCGAAAATCGGTGACGTACCACCCCGACCCCTTGAGCTGGAAGCCCGCCGCCGACACCATTTTCACGAGCGCGTCCTTCCCGCATGCGGGGCATTTGACCTCGAGAGGATCGGAGATCTTCTGCAGCACTTCGTGCTCGGCGCCGCAGGACGAGCAGCGGTATTCGTAGATCGGCATGGTGGCTCCCCGGACGGCGTCGCGGTTCGGTCGCGGTGGACCGCGCAAAAGAGCTTGATTAAAAACGTGAATTATAGC
>DASSGI010000191.1:0-9025 GCA_035857655.1 Casimicrobiaceae bacterium
GGCGGCCCCGTGCGTCTGGTAGATCGTCCCGCCGTACCCCGCGTCGACAAGCTGGATGTGGGGCAACGCAGCGCCGGCGGCCACCCCGGCGACCAGCACTGCGTCGGGGGCCGCCGCTTTGAGCCGCAGCACCTGTCCGGTCACGCTGTTGTCGAGCCGGTTGTAGCGCTCGTCCGCGACGAGCCGGATGCCGGCCTTCTGCAACATCGGGACGATTGTCCTGTGCCAGCTCTCGCCGTACGGGTCGTTGTAGCCGATGAATCCCAGCGTTTTCACGCCGGTGCGCATCATGTGCTCGATCAGCGCGTCGGCAATGATGTCGTCGTTCTGCGTGGTCTTGAACACCCACCGCTTCCTGTCGTCCATCGGCAGCACGACCGCCGACGTGCCGACGGGCGCCAACATCGGCACCTTCGCCTCGGCAACGAACGCGATCACGCCCATCGCGTTCGGCGAGCCGGACGGGCCGATCAACGCGTCGATCTTCTGCTCGGCGATCAGCTTCTTCACGTCGGTGACGCTTTGCGTCGAATCGCTCGCGTCGTCGAGATAGATGTACTCGATCGTCGTTTCCCCCAAGCGCTTCGGCAGCAGCCCAACGGAGTTCTTCTGCGGCACGCCGACGAACGACGTGGGCCCGGTCGCCGACGTGATCACGCCGATCTTTATCTGCGCATGGGCAGCGCCGAGCATCGCCAAGCTCGCCATTAGCGTGCATAGTGCGGGTCGCAATTTCACGTCGAGGTTCCTTTCGTCGTTGGGACCATTGACCCAGCCCGGTGCGCCAGCGGCTAGCCTACAATGGTCCGGGCGCGGCACGCCAGGCGCTACGACCATGGCCGAAGAACAGGACGAAACGACCGCTGCGCCGTCTGCGAGCGGTCCACGATCGATCGCGTTCGACAACCCGGGCATCGAACTGTGGCTCGCGACGCTCGCGCGCACGTCCGCCGAGATCGAGGAGCTCTCCCGATGGCTCTCGGCCGCAGAGCGCGCCCGTGCGACTCGCTTCGGCACCAAAGCCCTTCGCGAGCGCTGGATCGCAGGCCGTACGACGCTGCGGCTGTTGCTCGGAAACGCTCTCGGCATCGCGCCCGCCGCCGTCGAGATCCGCCGCGGCATCCGTGGTCGCCCGGAGCTCGCCGATGCGAGCGCCGGGATCGATTTCAACGTTTCGCACACCGGCGACGCCGCGCTCGTCGGAATCGCACGCGGGCTGCCGCCGCGAACCCGCATCGGCATCGACATCGAACGCCGCGATCGCGACGTCGGCGTCGATCGACTCGCGCGAAAGTTCCTTACCGAGAACGAGCGCGCGACGCTCACCGATCTCGATCTGCGCGGGCGACGCGAGCGCTTCCTGCGCTACTGGACCTGCAAGGAAGCGATGAGCAAGGCGACCGGCGACGGGCTCATTGCGCCGTTCGGTCGCCTGGAAGTCGTGCAGCCCGACAACCCTCGTCTCGCCGCCGGCCCGCCACCCTACCTGCCCTCCCGATGGACGCTGCACGCGGCCGGCGTACCCGCGACCTGGTTCGCGACTGTCGCGATCTGGCGCGCGCCGGACTAGCGAAAGTAGTCAGAGATGATTTTCATCGAACCCTGAAGCGTTGTGGGTCAGAGCGACAAAGTCGTCTCTGACCCTACTTTCACGCGCTTTGTCACGGCGGCAAAGTCTCGGCCGTGCTCCGGGGTGTCACTGCGACCGCCTTCGGATACTTCCAGCGCTTCTGGAGCCACAGCCAGTCGGCCGGGCTCGTGCGGATCGATCTCTCGAGCTGCCGCGCAAAGCCCTCCATCACCGGCGAGTAGTCGTCGCGGTCCTCGCCGACGCCGTACGGTGGCTCGGCGAGAGGGACGAAGCGCACAGCGTAATGACCGCGGCTCACGCGGCGCATGTCGACGTAGAGGACCGGTGCGTCGAGGAACCGCGCGATCTTCTCGGCGCCGACGAAAAACGCCGTGTCGCGATTGAGGAAGCGCGTCCAGTGCTTCTTCTCGTCGCGCGGCGGTGTCTGATCCGCGATCAGCGCGTAGCCGCGCGGCGTGCCGGCGCGATTCATCAGCTCGTAGATGAAGTCGTCCTGCGGGATCGGTATCCCGCCGAAGCGCGTGCGGGCGTCGCGCAGGTAGCGGTCGACCGATTCCAGCTTGACCTTCTGGTAGACGGCGTCGATCGGAAGCTCGAACGTCGCGCCGCCTGCGCTCAGCAGCCATTCCCAGTTGCAGAAGTGCGGCGCGAGCAGCACCACCGACTGCTTCGCCGCGATCGCGCGATCGATGATCTCGTGCTCGTCGAACGCGACGCGGCGCCTGAGCGAATCGCCACTCGCACCGTAGCCCCAGATCGATTCCATCGCGACATCGGCGATGTTCCGGTACGAATCGCGAAGAATTCGTGCGCGCTCGTCGGCGCTCCTGTCGGGAAAGGCGAGCGCGATGTCGCCGACGACCTGGTCGCGACGCCAGCGGAATACGTGAAAGAGAAAGAAGTCGATCAGACGCCCGTAGGCGTAGAGCACGGCCAGCGGCGTTCGCGTGAGCGCCCAGAGAAGCAGTCGCATCGCTTTGTTGCGACGTTCGCCGGCCGTACCCTCGCGATGGACCCCGCGGGACCGCGCTCAGCCCGACGAGCGTTGCGCGTGCATCAGCCAGAGACGGGCGAGATCAGCTGTGGAGTCGCCGCCCTGCAGCGACTTGAGCGCCGCGATCGCCTTCTCTTTCTGTCCGGCGGCGAGATACGCGATCGCGAGATGCAGCTTCGCTTCGTTGGGCCGATCGATGCCGCCTTTCTGGATTCCCTGCTCCATCAGCGCCAGTCCCATGTCGAAATGGCCGGCGCACACCATCGCGTAGCCTGTGCTCACGAGGCCGTTCCCGTCCTTCGCCGCTGCGGCGGTCTTGGCATTCTGCGCAAAGATCTTTTCGTCGTCGGCAGCCTGCTTCGTCGCAGTGTCGCGCAGCTTCTTCTGTTCTGCGGCTTCCGGACCGCTCCCCAGGGTGCCCGCTGCGTATCCCTTGTCGAGGATTCGTTTCGCCTCGGCCGGCGCACCGATCCGGAGCGCCAGCTGAGCCATCGCGACATATTGCGACGCAGTGCTGAATCCGGCGGTCGCGTCCTGCAGCCGCAGCACGTCGAGTTGCAGAGAGTCGGGAAACCCGGGCTTTCCGGCAACCCGGCGAATCGCATCGGCCCAGTATTCCTTCTTCGGGTAGTAGACGAGCAGCTTGTCCAGCGCATAAGCCTGGCCGGCGGCGTCTTTCGTCTTGACGTAGCTGCTCGCAAGCAGCTCGAGTCGCTCGTGCGGCGGCTTGACCCCGGCCTTTTCGTCGGCGTCGACGAGCGCGCGGAGCTCGGTTGCGGCGGGACCGTACTGCTCGCCGAGGTACAGCGAGAGCGCGAGTTGCACGCGCATGTCGGGATTGGTGCCGCCGGCCTTCAGGTAGCGCTGAGTCCAGCTCACCGTGTTCGGGTAGTCCCGGCTCTTGAAGTACATCGCCGAGACCGTCTCCATGATCTTCAGCTGGTCGGTGGGTGGGGAGCGGCCGGACGCAATCACGGCGTCGAACGATTTGGCAGCCGTCTGCGCGTCCCCCGATCCCATCGCGGCCACACCGCGCATCCGGTTGATGTTGTACGTCTCGATCGCCGTCGGGTTGGGGACCCGCTCGGCTTCTTGGATCTTCGCCATCGCGTCCGAGTACTTGCCGGCCTTGATCAGTTCCTCAGCCACTTGCAGCGGCTTGCCCACTTCTGCCCGAAACACGTCGTTCGGGTCCGTCGGCGGCTTCGGGTCCGTCGGCGGCGTCTGCGCAGACGCGATCGCGGCAGCCACGGCCACGGCAGCGATCGCGGCGCGGCTGCCGAGCGCGCGCCAGAAATGCGAGGTCATCTTCATTGCGAGGGTCCGATTTTGTGGGTTCGCCAGATCGGCGGCGATTTTTCGGGGTCCGCCGGGAAACTTGTGATTTTACCGTTTTCGCCTTCCCGAAAGACGGATCGGCACGAATGCGCCGCAGCAGGCCACGCGCAGTATCGGGCGCGCACGAAGATTGCTCATCCGTGGGCGATAGCGCGTTGCGAACGGAGACTTCGATGCGCCGGAGATGCCCGAACTGCCAGAGCCTCGACATACGACGATGCGTCGCTCAGCCGCATGCCGCGCGCGCGTCGTGGTTCAGGTCCCGATTCCGTTGTCGCGACTGCATGGAATCGTTCCTACTGGTCAACCGCAAGGCGTATCGGGTTCTCGGCTTCTTCGTGCGCGTCAATGCCGCATTCTTCGCTGTGATCGCAGCGCTCGTTTTCGTCTATCGAAGTTGATGTTCGAGATGTTGGCGAGGCTTGTCGCTCGCCGGGTCCCTGAACACAAGAGCTCGTAGCGCACGGTCTCTTCCCCGGACAGCATGTGGCGAACAGCAAACGCTCACCCGCGTCAGCGAGTGCCGAATTGCGCCTCGGATTTCGACGCGTTTCGTCACTTCGCAGCGCAGGTCGCACGTTCGCAACATCATCGCGGCGACAATCGGAAGCCGGGCCGAACCCGGGAGATGCCCCGCCTTTGGTCAGGGTGCTGCGACCGCTTGTTCGAACCCCGCATCGCCGGCCATGACATTGGCATACCGCTTGCGACCCGGAGGGGAATCCCTGACCGCTCGTCGACGGGTGAGCGATACCAGGGCGCCGTCGTCGAGCGGCTCGAACCGCATCGGAACGTGAAACAGACGGGGCGGCATGTGGACGACAACAGTGATTGCGACAACTTCGGGGACGGCAGTGATGGTGATCGACGAACTTTCGGCGCCGCAGGCGTCCGCGTCACGGCGATTCACCGCGACGGGCGGCAGGGCGGTTTCACGCTGTTCGAAATCATGGTCACCGTCGTGACGCTCGCGATCGTGGCGGCGATCGCGCTGCCGAACTACCTCGACTACATCACCCGCGGCAAAATCGTCGCGGCGACGTCGGGCCTCAACGACATGCGCGTTCCGCTCGAGCCGATCATGGGCATGCTGCTGATGCTCGGGATGCCGTCGAACGCATCTCCGTCAGTGTACAGGCGGCCGTCACCAACAAGCACCGCGTCTCGTGGGGGCTCGTAAGCCCGTAGTTGTCGTCGCTGCGAGACTGGCACCCGGGCGCCCGCGCGCCCGGGTTTGTCAGTACACACGCTAGCTCAAAACGTCGAGTTTCGCGGCCGCGCGCCCGGGCCCCGCCCTCAGGCGCTCGAGATCAGTACGCCTTGCGGCGCAACACCTCGTCGCGCAGCTCCTGGTACTGCTGCCGCGTCTGCGATGCAACCCTGTCGGCGCCGAGCGCGACGCCGACCCACGGCGTAACGACGAGCTTGCCGCGGACGGTGACGCGCGTCACCGCGCCTTCGCTGTGAAGCTTCGTCGTGAAGTCCGACTCCTTGAGGTCGCCCTTGATCAGATGCGAGCGTATCTCGGTCGGGGGTGTGAGAACGATCTCGCGCAGCCCGTCGACCGAGACGTGGATGAGACCGATCTTGCCGTGGCTCGTTTGCGCGACCGTGATCCGGTTGCCATCGCGGCTCACGATGCGGCTCGAATCCATGTTCGAGAGAATCTGCGCCATGTGCTCGAAATCGGAGAGCACGTTCCACGTCTGCTCGATCGTCGCCGGTACCGTGAACTCGAAGCTTATGTCGTACGACGCGTGTTCCTTGCGCACGTGGACGGCAATCTCCTGCTCGTCCGCTTGCGCGGCGACAACGGGCCCCGCCCAGGAGGCCACGACGAACAAACAGGAGATCGCGGCAGCGCGCATCGCCGGCATCGGTCAACGGGAACGGAAGCTCCAAGCGTAGAACGATTCCGCCGGGAGCGGAAGGCGCGTGAGGCCTATACCGGCGTCAGGCCGGCATCGACGCGCTAGGGCCTAGGCGGACTCGGGCGAGACTTCGGCAGGCACCGGTGGCAGCGCAGCGGCGATTGCCTCGTCGGCGCGCTCGACCCAGATGATCTTCAACTGTTCGCGCGCGGACGGTGGAATTTCCTCGAGATCGCGGCGGTTGCGCGCTGGCAGCAGTACCGTCGTGATGCCGGCGCGAAGCGCGGCGAGCACCTTCTCCTTGACGCCGCCGATCGGCAGCACGAGCCCGCGCAGGCTGATCTCGCCCGTCATTGCGACGTCGCTCTTCACCGGGCGACCGGTGAGCAGCGACGTGAGCGCGACGAACATCGCGACGCCGGCGCTCGGGCCGTCCTTGGGCGTCGCGCCCGCGGGCACGTGGACGTGGATATCGGACTTCTCGAAGAGGTCCGGCGCGATGCCGAGCTCCTTCGAGCGCGCTTTCACGAGCGAGAGCGCCGCCTGCGCACTTTCCTTCATCACGTCGCCGAGTTGTCCGGTGAGGATCAGCCGGCCTGCGCCTGGCATCCGAGTCGCCTCGATGAACAGGATGTCGCCGCCGACGGGCGTCCACGCGAGCCCCGTCGCCACACCGGGAACGCCGCTGCGCATCGCGACTTCGGCTTCGAATTTGCGCGGTCCGAGAATCGTCGCGAGATCGTCGGGCCCGACTCGCACGTGCTGCACGGCGCCTTCGGCGATGCGCACCGCGACGCTGCGCAGCACGGTGCCGATCTCGCGCTCGAGATTGCGCACGCCGGCTTCGCGCGTGTAGTCGTTGACGATTGCCATCAGCGCGTCGTCGGTGAGCTCGCACTGCTCGGGCCGGAGGCCCGTCGCAGCGAGCTGGCGCGCGACGAGGTAGCGCTTCGCGATCTGCAGCTTCTCCTCGGCCGTGTAGCCCGGGAGCTGGATCACCTCCATCCGGTCGCGCAGCGGTCCGGGGATCGTGTCGAGAACGTTCGCCGTGCAGATGAACATCACGCTCGAGAGATCGAACGGCACTGCGAGGTAGTTGTCGCGGAACGTCGAGTTCTGCTCCGGATCGAGCACTTCCAGGAGCGCCGAGGCGGGGTCGCCGTGGAAGCCGCCGGCGCCGAGCTTGTCGACTTCGTCGAGCATCATCACGCAGTTGTGCGTGCCCGCTTTGCGCAGATTCTGGATGATGTTGCCGGGAAGCGAGCCGATGTACGTGCGCCTGTGGCCGCGGATCTCGGCTTCGTCGTGAACGCCGCCCAGGCTCACGCGGACGAACTTCCTCCCCGTCGCCTTCGCGATGCTCTGGCCGAGCGAGGTCTTGCCGACGCCGGGCGGTCCGACAAAGCATAGGATCGGGCTCTTCCCCGACGGATTCAGCTTTCTCACCGCGAGATACTCGAGGATGCGCTTCTTGATCTTCTCGAGTCCGAAATGATCGTCGTCGAGGATGCGCCGCGCCTCGGCAATGTCGATCGACGCCTCCGGCTCCGCCTTCCACGGCAACTCGATCAACCAGTCGAGGTACGTGCGGATCATCGAGTACTCGCCGGCGCCGTCGGGCATCCGCTGCAGGCGCTTCAATTCCTTGCGCGCCTGCTTGTCGACTTCCTCGGGCATCTTCGCTTCGCCGATCGCCTTCTCGAGCTCCGCGATCTCGGCGGCGGATTCGTCGCCCTCGCCGAGCTCCTTCTGGATCTGGCGCATCTGCTCGCGCAGCAGGTGCTTGCGGTTCATGTCCTCGATCGAGCCGCGCGTGCGCTCGTCGATCTCGCGCGAGACCTTCAGCACCTCGATCCGATGCGACAGAAGCTCGAGCAGCTTGTCGAGACGCGCCTTGAGGTCGAACGTCTCGAGCAGCGCCTGCTTCTCGGCGGGCGTGATGTCCATCAGTCCGGAGATGAAGTCGGCGAGACGAGCGGCGCCGGTGACGCCGGAGAGCGCGGCGACGACCTCCTCTGGCACTTGCGGAAGGAGTTGCAGCGTCTCGAGCGCGCGCTGCTTCAACGAGAGCGCGCGGCCTTCGATGTCCGGATCGTGGGACTCCGGCGGATCGATGATCTCGACCTGCGCGACCATGAACGGAAAACCCTCGAGGAACTGCAGCACGCGGAAGCGCTGCGCGCCTTGGCAGATCGCGTGATGCGTGCCCTCCGGGCCGGTGATGTAGCGCAGCACGTTCGCGGTGGTGCCGACCCAGTGCAGATCCTCGGGATTCGGCTCCTCCGCCTCGGGGTTGCTCTGCAGCAGCACGCCGAGCGGCCGCTGCAGCCGCGCGGCTTCGTGCGCTGCGTTGCGCGAGCGCTCGCGCGCCATGGTGAGCGGCACCACCATCCCCGGGAAGAGAACGACGTTGCGCACCGGAACGATGATGAGCGCGTCTTCCGGCAGCGCGCGCGGCGTCGCCTGACGTCTTTCCTGCGCGCCTTCCGAAACCGGCGCCTGCCGAACGCCCGCGTCGGCGCTCGCCGGCGTTTCGGGAGTCGTGCGTTCGTTCGTCTCGGGAGTCGTGCGCTCGTTCATTTCGCGCCCCCAGTCGACTTCCGCAGGCGCAGCACGAGGCAGCCGTTCGCGGATTCGCGCGTACCGGCCTCGAGACACGCGACGGGCAGCGGAATGCGCCGCTCGAAGTAACCGTACGGAATCTCGAGACGGCGCACGACGTGATTCGGGCCGGCGAACGGGAACCGCGCCTGCGCGCGCACCAGCATCGAGCCGTTCTCCATCGAGACCTCGACCGCTTCGGCCGCAACGCCGGGCAGCGCGACGACGACGACGATCTCGCTTTCGTCCTCGAAGACATCCACCGGCGGTTCCCAGACCGCCTGCGTCCGCTCGGAGACGCCCAGGCGGAAAAACTGGCGATGCATCCGCTCGGCCTCGTCGATCAACGCGCAGGCCTGCCCCCACATCCAATCCGTCGAATTGCGCGATGCCATCGAGCCCTCTCCGTCAGACGTTGGCCTTGATCCAGCCGAGAATCCCGGGAAGATCCATCGCGCCCGATTGCCGCGCGACTTCGTGCCCGTTGCGAAAGGCGATCATCGTCGGAATGCCGCGAATTCCGAAACGGCCGGCGATGTCGGGAGCCTCCTCGGTATTGAGCTTCGCGATCCGCACGACCGCAGCCAGCCGGTCCGCCGCCTGCTCGTACGCGGGCGCCATCATCCGGCA
>DASSGI010000192.1:0-2141 GCA_035857655.1 Casimicrobiaceae bacterium
AAGCCGGATGTGCTGAAGCCGCTGAAGATGGGCGGCGTCATGTCGACCGAGGACAGCGCGATCGTCGTGCGTGCGAAGTTCACCGCGCGTCCCGAAGGCGAGCCCTACATGATCCAGAAGGCCGCGTATACGAAGATCCTCAAGGCATTTCGCGAAGCCGGAATCAAGTTCGCGCACAAGCAAGTGACGGTCAACGTGCCTGCGCTGCCGCAGACGAACGACGAGGCGATCGCCGCAGTGGCGGGGGCGGCTGCGCTCGCAGCTGCGGCCGCGCCGCCCAAGTCCTAGGCTCGTTCACTCGCGCGGCGTCTGCCGAGCCGAGCAAGGAACTCCCGATGAACCTCACCGTCTATTCGATCAATGGCGTGACGCCCGTCGTCGACCCGACCGCGTTCGTGCACCCGAGCGCCGTGCTGATCGGTGACGTGATCGTCGGCGCCGGCTGCTACGTCGGTCCGAGCGCATGCCTGCGCGGCGACTTCGGCCGCCTAGAGATGCGCGCAGGTTCGAACGTCCAGGACTCCTGCATCCTGCACGCTTATCCTGGTGTGGGAACGATTGTCGAGGAGGAGGGTCACGTCGGGCATGGCGCGATCCTCCATGGCTGCATCGTCAAGCGCAACGCACTCATCGGAATGAACGCCGTCATCAACGATAACGCGGTGATCGGAGAATCCGCGGTCGTCGCAGCACTCGCCTTCGTCAAGGCAGGGATGGTCGTACCGGACCGTACGCTGGTTGCGGGCGTCCCGGCGCGCATTGTCCGCGAGCTGACCGACGACGAAATCGCCTGGAAAATCGAGGGCACG
Organism: Casimicrobiaceae bacterium; assembly: GCA_035857655.1. Taxonomy (GTDB): domain Bacteria; phylum Pseudomonadota; class Gammaproteobacteria; order Burkholderiales; family Casimicrobiaceae; genus CAIWHR01. The sequence continues at coordinate 810 of DASSGI010000192.1, forward strand.
CAGAGCTACCAGGAGCTCACGCGGCGCAGCCTCGCGACGATGCGCGCGACTTCACCGCTCTCAGCCCCGGAGACCGATCGCAAGCCGATCGATCTTCCCGAACTGCTGCCGCTTTCCGAGCGCAAGGCTCGAAGCTGACGCGACGAATCGACCCGTTTTGCGCAATCCGCCCATCGACCATGACAGCGTTTCCGAACGCGCTCGCCGAAGAAATCTGGCGAACCCGCTATCGCTTCCATCCGCCGGGTGAAGCGCCCGAGCCATCGATTGACGCTTCGTGGGAGCGCGTTGCGCGTGCGCTCGCCGCGGTAGAGGAAGCGGACCGATCGGCCTGGCAGCGCCGCTTCAACGATGCGCTCGCGGATTTCCGCTTCCTGCCCGGTGGCCGCATCCTCGCCGGGGCCGGCACGGGCCGCCGCGTGACGCTGTTCAACTGCTTCGTGATGGGGCAGGTCGACGATTCGATGGACGGAATCTTCAATGCGTTGCGCGAAGGTGCCCTCACGCTGCAGCAGGGCGGAGGAATCGGCTACGACTTCTCGCCTCTCCGACCTGCGGGGGAGGCCACCGATGCTTCGGGAGGCACCGCGTCGGGTCCGGTGTCGTTCATGCACGTCTGGGACGCGATGTGCGCGACGGTGCAATCGGCGGGCGCGCGCCGCGGCGCGATGATGGCGACGCTGCGCTGCGATCATCCCGATATCGAGACGTTCATCGCGGCAAAGCGGCAGCCCGGCGCACTGACGCGCTTCAACCTCTCCGTGCTCGTCACCGATGCGTTCCTGCATGCGATCGACGCGGGCACCGAGTGGCCGCTCGTATTCCCTGCCGAGGGTGCGGGCAGGCATATGCTGCGGAAGGTGCGCGCGCGCGAGCTTTGGGAGAGCATCGTCGAGACGGCGTTCGAATGTGCGGAGCCCGGCGTCATCTTCATCGACCGCGTCCGCGCGCTCGACAACCTGGGCTACGCCGAGAGGATCGGTGCGACGAATCCTTGCGGGGAGATCCCGCTGCCGCCCTATGGCGCTTGCGATCTGGGGTCGCTCAACCTGACGCGGTTCATCGCGCATCCGTTCACGCCGCAGGCGAAGCTCGACACCGCGGCGCTCGGCGAAACCGCACGCGTCGCCGCGCGGATGCTCGACAACGTCTACGATGTCTCGGGATTCCCGCTCCCGCAGCAGGCGCATGCGGCGCGCGCTTCGCGCCGGATCGGGCTGGGCATCACCGGACTTGCCGATGCGCTGGTCATGCTCGGTCTCTCCTACGACGACCCGCGTGCGCGACGCGTGGCTTCCGATGCGATGCGGACCGTGACCGAAGCCGCGTATT
>DASSGI010000193.1:0-14860 GCA_035857655.1 Casimicrobiaceae bacterium
AGCGTCGCGTCGCGCTTTCCCGATCGGCACAGCGCGCAGATCACGTCCTCGGTGAACGTGTTGCAGCGCTCGCAATGGCGGACTGTCTCGGCGGCGCGCGTCAGCGCGTTCGCGAGACGCACTGCGCCGTCGCGGTCGTGCTGCAGCAGGTGCAGCGCCATGCGCTGCGCGGCTTTCGGTCCGACGCCCGGCAGCGAACGCAGCGCTGTCGCGAGCTCGTCGAGGCCGGACAGCGGCTCGGTGACCGGCGATCGCCTCGCCGCCGGCGGAGCGGGGACTTTCGCCATCGGAACAGCCCGCGCGAACGCTAGAAGGGCAGCTTGAAGCCCGGCGGCATCGGCATTCCCATCGTGAGGCCCGCCATCTTTTCCTGCGTCGTCGTCTCGACGCGCCGCACGGCGTCGTTGAACGCTGCGGCCACGAGGTCTTCGAGCATGTCCTTGTCCTCGGTCAGCAGCGACGGATCGATCGTCACGCGCTTCACGTCGTGCCGGCACGTCATCACGACCTTGACGAGCCCGGCGCCCGACTGACCTTCGACCTCGGTTTGCGCAAGCTCCTCCTGCGCCTTCTTCATGTTTTCCTGCATCTGCTGCGCCTGCTTCATCAGGCCGGCAAGCTGGTTCTTCATCATGGGGAAAGTTCCTTCAGGGGTGGCGCGTGCGGCGGACGTCAGCTCACGGGCTTGATGGAATCGGGACGAATTTTCGCATCGAACCGGCTGAGGGCGTCCTGGACGAACGGCTCGTTGCGGAACGCGGCCTCGGTCTTCGCCTTCGCCTCGGCCTGCTCGCGTTGCCGCTGCGCGGCGAGCGACGTCTCGGCCTTCGACCCGACCTCGAATGCGAGCATCCATTTGCGCCCGGTCGCAGCATCGAGCGCCGACTTGAGCCGGTCGGCGTAAGCCTTGTCGGCAAGATGCTTGTGCGTGGCCGGCAACGCGAGCGTGACGACATTGCCTTCGATCGACTTGAGCTCCGTCTGTCCCGCGAGCTGCGCGGCCATCGGAGCAAGGCTCAAACTCGCGACGAATGCGGGCCATGCAGCGGGATCGGACGGCATCGTCCGCGCCGGCGGGGCGTCGGGTTTCGCGGCGGGCATGGACCCGACCGCACTGTCTTGCGACGCCGCGGCGGCGCTCGGTTGCGACGGAGCGACGGCGCTCGCTTGCGCGGCGGCGATCGAGCGCACCATCGCAAGCGTGCCTCCCCCCGCGGCGGTTCGCGGTGCTGCAGACGCGACCTTGGCGCTCCGTTCGCCTTCGCCCGCGGGAGTGCTGCTGCGACTCGCGGGTTCGAATGCGAGAAGGCGCAAGAGCGTCATCGAGAAGCCGGTCGTCTCGTCGGGCGCAAGCGCGAGATCGGCGCGACCCTGCACGCAGATCTGATAGGCGAGCTGGACCGCTTCCGGCGTGAGCCGCTCGGCGAATCCCCGCACCCGATCGATGTCCTCGATCGTGCCCGTGGAGTCCGGCACCGTCTGCACGATCGCGATCCGGTGGAAGATCGATGCAAGCTCCTCGAGCGCCGCCGGGAATGCGACGCTGCGCGCCGCCATCGCATCGGCTTCCGCGAGCAACGTGCGGCCGTCGTTTGCGATCAGCGCGTCGACGATGCGATACGTGTACTCGGTGTCGACCGCGCCGAGCATCCGGCGCACGACCGTGTCGCGGACCTCGCCGTCGCCGTAGGCGATCGCCTGATCGAGCAGCGATAGCGCGTCGCGCATCGATCCGCGGGCGGCGCGCGCGACCAGGGCGAGCGCCTGGGGATCGGCGGCGATCTTCTCGGCGGTGACGATGGCGGAGAGGCGTTCCGCGATAAGCTGCGTCGGCAGCTGCTTCAGGTTGAACTGGAGGCAGCGCGAGAGCACGGTGACCGGAATCTTTTGCGGATCCGTGGTGGCCAGAACGAACTTCACGTGCTCCGGCGGTTCCTCGAGCGTCTTCAGCATCGAGTTGAACGCCGCCTTCGACAGCATGTGCACTTCGTCGATCAGGTAGACCTTGAAGCGGCCGACGGTCGGCGCATAGCGCGCGTTGTCGAGAATCTCGCGCATGTTGTCGATGCCGGTGTTCGACGCCGCGTCGAGCTCGAGCAGATCGACGAAGCGGCCGGCATCGATCTCGGTGCAGGCGGCGCACGTTCCGCACGGCGTCGCGGTCACGCCGTTGGTGATGCAGTTCAGGCTCTTCGCGAGCAGTCGCGCGATCGTCGTCTTCCCGACGCCGCGCGTCCCGGTGAGGAGATAGGCGTGATGGAGGCGGCCGCGCGTGAGCGCGTTGGTGAGCGCGGTGACGACGTGCTCCTGGCCGACCAGCTCGGAGAACGTCTTCGGCCGCCACTTGCGCGCCAGGACCTGGTAGCTCATCGGAACGTCGGGCGGTTCTGCCGCGATGTCATGGGCGATTTGCCCTCAGATCGGCCTGATGCGAGGCGCGACGCCGAAAAGTAGGGTCAGAGACGACTTTTCGCAACCAGCCGATTTGATGAACGCAGCGGTGAAAAATCGTCTCTGACCCTACTTTCTGCGCCCGACGAGCAAGAGCGGGTGGCGAGCCGTTCCCCCGGCACTTGCGGTGAGTCGCTGTGGCTGCTTCCTTCCGGACCTGACCAGGTTCACGACGCCGCAATGCGGGGCGACCCGCCGTTGATCGATCGCGCATTTCGCGCTGAGGTCGAATTATCAGTCATCGCAGACCTTGCAGCAAGCGACGAAGCGCCCTCGACCCCGTTCGTCCTTCCTCTGGCGCGAGTCTCGCGCCGACGTGCGGCTTGGACAAGCCGATCGGTGCGACGTTCGGCGTAATGACCGCACGAGGCGCACCGATATAATCGACTGCGTCATCGTCCCGCATCGCCGTCGTCGTCAAACGCCAACTCGATTTCCGTGCGTCCAACGCGCAGCGCCATCGTGATTGCCGCGGCTTTCGCCGTCGCGGCGGCATCGATTCCGCTGCTCATGCCGAAGCATTTCCCGAAGTCGACCTCGTTGCCTCCGCCGGAAGAGGCAGGCGAGATCGTCGTGATCGTTCGCCCGGGCCCCGTCGTCTACGACCCCGGACCCAACGGCACGCTCTCGGGACTCGACGTCGATCTCGTGCGCGAGTTCGCGTCGGAGAAAAAAATGCCGCTGCGCTTCGTGCTGGCCGATTCCGCAGCGGCGGTGATTGCCGCAGTGGCAGGCGGCGCGGCACATTTCGGCGCTGGCGGATTGTTCCGGCCGGAACTTCGAACGGCGGGTGACGGCTCCGGCGCTCGCTATTGGGCCGTCAGCGGCGCCGCGACTGCAGAACCGGAAGTGGCATGGACATCCGGGATCGCCACCGCCGAGCCCGTGCTCATCTACAACCGCGACGGCTACAAGCCGGAGGGCTGGCGCGACCTCGACGGCGAAACGGTCGCCTATGCCAACGACGACGCGGCATTCGCGCCCGAGATTTCGAGCGCGCGTGCAGCGCATCCGACGATCACGTGGCAACAGCTCGCCGCACCCACACAGGCGTTGATTTCGCAGGTGTCCGACGGCACGCTGAGCTACGCGATCGTCGGATCGATCGCAGCTTCGCTCGCGCGCAACATCTTCCTCGACTTCGACGTGGCTTTTCCAGCAGGCGGTGCTCGCGAGGTTGCGTGGGCGGTTTCCCCGCGCTACGCGAAGCTGCGCGAAGAGCTCGACGCGTTTCTCGCGCGGCTTCGCCGCGACGGAACGCTCGCCCGTCTTGTCGAGCGCTACATTCCCGCCAGTCCGCAGATTCAGCGCATCGACGCGGGCGTGCTACACGAGCGCGTCAGGATGGTGCTGCCCCAATACCGAGGTTTGTTCCACGATGCGCAGGAGCGCACCGGCGTCGAGTGGCGGCTCCTCGCGGCGATCGCGTACCAGGAGTCGCAGTGGGATCCGTCGGCGACGAGCGAAACAGGCGTCCGCGGCTTCATGCAGATCACCGAGGATACGGCGAAGCGCCTCGGCATCCGCAACCTGCTCGACCCCGGCGAAAACGTCCTCGCCGCCGCGCGCTATCTTCGCGAGTTGAAGGACAAGGTGCCGGCGCGAATCACCGAGCCCGATCGAACGTGGATGGCGCTCGCCGCTTTCAACATCGGGCTCGGACACCTCGAGGACGCACGCATCCTCGCGCAGCGGCAGAAGCTCAATCCTGACCTGTGGACCGACGTGAAGAAGGTCTTTCCTCTGCTTGCGCTGCCCGAGTACTTCGCGCAGGCGAAACTCGGCTACGCGCGCGGCGGGATGCCAGTCGCCTTCGTCGATCGGGTCCGGGCCTATTACGACGTGCTGCTCGCGCAAGAGCAGCCGCACTGGCCGCGGCTGCGGCGGTTCACCGATGCGCCCGAGCGCGAGCTCTCCCGTCTCGAGCGCGAGATCGCCACGAAGTAGCGCCCGGGTATCATCGGCGCTTTCGCGGCCCGCGCCGAACCGTTCTCCAACCCCGGAGGTTGTCCCTTGGAGTGGCTGACGTCTCCTGAAGCATGGGTCGCGCTGCTGAGCCTCACCGCGCTCGAAATCGTCCTGGGCGTGGACAACATCATCTTCATCTCGATCCTCGTCGGACGACTCCCGACCGCAGAGCGGCAGCGGGCGCGACTCATCGGGCTCGCGCTCGCGATGCTGATGAGGATTGGGCTGCTCCTGACGCTTGCCTGGATGATGCGGCTCACCGAACCGCTGTTCACGATCGGCAAGGAGATTTCGGGACGCGACCTGATCCTGATCGGCGGGGGGCTCTTCCTGCTCGCGAAATCGGTGATGGAGATCCACACGTCGCTCGAAGGCAACGACCACGAACGCGCCGAGCCGAGCGCGGCGGGCTTTTACGGCACGCTCGCGCAGATCGCAGTCATCGATATCGTCTTCTCGCTCGATTCGGTCATCACCGCCGTCGGCATGGTGAGCGATATCCCGGTGATGGTGCTCGCGATCGTCATCGCCGTGGCGATCATGATGTTCGCCGCGAAACCGATCGGCGACTTCGTCGACCAGCATCCGACGATCAAGATGCTCGCGCTCGCGTTCCTGATCCTCGTGGGCGTCGCGCTCGTCGGCGAGGGCGTCGACCTGCACATACCGAAGGGCTACATCTACTTCGCGATGGCGTTCGCGTTCGGCGTCGAGATGCTGAACCTGCGGTTGCGCAAAGGGCGAAAGCCGATCCAGCTGCGCAAGGAAATCTCGGCGCGCCGCGAGCGCGACGAAGGAAAGCGCTGAAGCGCGCTGGCGTGTCGGCTCGAATGACTCGAACGTCTCCCCTCGAAACGGCTCGAACGCCTCGCCTCGACATGGCTGGAACGTCTCGCCTCGGGCGCCTCGAACGGGTGGCAACGCGGGCGTCATGATTCGATCGATGCGCTTCCTTTCGCCTCTGATCGGCGTGTCGCTGCTGATGCTCGCGACGATCGCGTCAGCCGCTGTGCCGTCGACGGTCTTCCTCGACGAGTTGACATGGACGGAGTTGCGCGCCGACATCGCCGCGGGCAAGACGACGATCATCGTTCCGATCGGCGGCACCGAGCAGAACGGCCCGCACATGACGCTCGGCAAGCACAACGTCCGGGTCACGGTACTCGCGCAGAAGATCGCTCAGGCCCTCGGCAATGCGCTGGTCGCGCCGACGCTCGCCTACGTCCCCGAGGGGGCCGTCGACCCGCCGACCGCGCACATGCGCTTTCCCGGGACGATCACGATGCCCGACGCGACGTTCGAGAAGGTCGTCGAGTACGCGGCGCGAAGCTTCAGGCAGGCGGGCTTCCGCGACATCGTGTTGATCGGCGACCATGGCGGTTACCGCAAGAGCCTGAATGCGGTCGCCGACCGGCTCAACCGCGAATGGGCGGCGACAAAGGTGCGCGTCCATGCGATCGACGAATACTACGTCGCGTCGGACACGCTTTTCGCGCAGGCGCTCAAGCGCCAGGGCTATCGCGACGAGGAGATCGGCACGCATGCTGGGCTCGCAGACACCTCGCTCGCGATGGCGATCGACCCGCATCTCGTCCGTGCGGATCGGCTGCGGTCACCGGAGCCGCTGGGAAAAAGCGACGGCGTTTACGGCGACCCTCGCCGCGCGAGCGCGGAACTTGGCCAGCCTGGCGTCGATCTGATCGTCACGACGACTGTCGAAGCGATCAAACGCGCGGTCGCGCGCAGATAGCGTCGGATAACGTGCGGCAAGTCGAGTATTATCGCGGCGGCGATTTTTCCATGGAGCAACGATGACCTTTGCACTTTCGCGGCGCGCGTGGCTGCGCATCCTCTGCCTGTGCCTGCTCCCGTGTGCTTTCGGCAGCGCGCAGACGCCGGCACCGAAGGTGCCCGCGACGGTCCCGGGGATGCCGCCGATCGTCGATGCCTCAAACCTCTACAGCGAAACGGGCGCGGGAAAGCTTTCGCCGGCCGTGGCCGGCGATCTCGCGCGCGTCTACGTTCCGAACCTGCAGTCGAACGACGTCTACGTGATCGACCCGGCGACCTTTGCGGTCGTCGACAAGTTCAAGGTCGGGCTCAATCCGCAGCACGTCGTTCCCTCGTGGGACCTGCGCACGCTGTGGGTCGCGAACAACGCCGAGAACACGACCAGGGGCAGCCTGACGCCGATCGACCCGAAGACCGGCAAGCCGGGGAAGCCGCTCAAGGTCGACGATCCCTACAACATGTATTTCTCGCCCGACGGCAAGTCGGCAATCGTCGTCGCCGAAGCGATGAAGCGCCTCGACTTTCGCGACCCGCGCACGATGGACCTCCAGTATTCGATCGCCGTCCCGCGTTGCGCCGGCATCAATCACGCGGACTTCGCGATCGACGGCCGGTTCGCGGTCTTCACCTGTGAGTTCTCGGGCACCGTTGCGAAAATCGACCTCGTCGATCGCAAGGTGCTGGGCTACACGCAGGTGATCCAGCCCGGGCGGCCGACGAAGATCGTCAAGGGACCCGACGGCCGCGACGAGGTCATCTGCACGACGTGGAAAGGCATGCCGCAGGACGTCCGCGCGTCACCCGACGGCAAGCTCTTCTTCGTCGCCGACATGATGGCCGACGGCGTCCATGTGGTCGACGGAGAATCGCTGCGCCAGGTGGGATTCATCGAGACCGGCAAGGGCACGCACGGCCTCTATCCGAGCCGCGACGGGAAGAAGCTCTACGTCGCGAACCGCGGCTCGAACAAGATTCACGGGCCCCCGAAGGGCAAGGGCAGCGTGTCGGTCGTCGATTTCGCGACGCAGAAGGTCGAGGCGAACTGGCCGATCCCCGGCGGGGGAAGTCCGGACATGGGCAACGTGAGCGCCGACGGGAAGCTACTGTGGCTTTCCGGGCGCTACGACAACGTCGTCTACGTGTTCGACACCGCGACCGGCGCGGTGCGCTCGATCTCCGTTGGCAAGGAGCCGCACGGGCTCACCGTGTGGCCGCAACCGGGACGCTATTCGCTCGGACACACGGGGAACCTGCGGTAACGACGAGCCATCTGCTCGCGATGTAATCTTCCGCTATCTGACCCGAAGCGGCGCGTACGCAGTCTCCGTCATCCCGACGGTCGCCGCTCCTGCGAGCAGCGTCATCGCTGCGATCAGGCCTCCGGCGGCGACGAGTCCGCCCGTCGTAGCGATCGATGTCGCCATCATCGGAGCGAAGCCGCCTCCGACCGCCGCGGCGAGCCCATACGGCGCGGCGATGCCGCCGGCGCGTATCGCGAGCGGGAGCATCTCGGGAAACGCGGCGAATGCGCTCGCGGCCCACGCCCCCATCAGCAAGACCGACAGGACCTGCGCGATCACCTGGCCCTGAAAGCTGCCGTCGAGCGACCCGAGCGCCGGCACGGCGAGGATTCCGCCGAGGGCGAACAGCCGAATGGTCCACACGCGGCCGATGCGGTCCGAAAGCAGACCGAGGAACGGCGAGGCGAGCAGCATCACCGCAGATCCGATCGTGTTCGCATGCGACGCCTGCTCCCTGCTGATCGACGTAAATGTCGGCCCCAGCGAAGGAAGCAGCGAGCAGAACCCGTACATCACGAAATTCCCGGTTCCGGCGATGATGACGATGCGCCGGATCGCAGGGCGATGGTCGCGCCACAATTCGGATAGCGTCTTCCTGTGGCGGCGCTCGTCGTCGGTTGCGAGATCCGTTTCGGGCAGCGTGCGGCGCAGTACGAGCCCGCTCAACGCGACGAATCCGCCCACGGCGAACACGATGCGCCAGCCGAAGGCGGTCATCTGATCGGCGTCGAGGAAGACGTGGAGCGCACTGATGAGACCCGCCACCGCGAGCGTGCCCAGCGCGACGCTGCTCTGGTAGGTCGACGCGAACAACCCGCGACGGCCTTCGGGTGCGCTCTCAGCGAGATAAGTGGCGCTTCCGCCAAGCTCCGGGCCGAGCGCGAAACCCTGGGTGAGCCTCAGCACGACAAGGAGCGCCGGCGCGAGGAGCCCGATCGATGCATAGGGCGGCAGCAGCGCGATTCCGAACGACGCTGTCACCATCAGCGCGACCGAGACCATCAATCCCGCGCGGCGCCCGTGGCGGTCGATGTAGCGCCCGAGAACCAGCGCGCCGATCGGCCTTGCCAGCGATCCGACGGCGAAGACGGCAAACGAAGACAGCAGTACCGCCGTCGGGTTTTGGTGAGGGAAGAAGAGCTTCCCAAAGTACGGAACCAGCAGCGCGTATGCCATCCAGTCGTAGAACTCGATCGCGTTGCCGGCGTTGACCGCGACCAGCACACGACCGACTCCGGCCGTGCGCTGTACCGAGGGACTGCCCGCCTCAGGCATCGATGTGCGCGACGACGGTTCGGTGGTGGGCACCGTCGCGATGCTCGAACAAGTAGATTCCCTGCCACTGCCCGAGCGCCGGTCGGCCCGCCGTCACCGGGATCGTGAGCGAGACTGCGGTGAGCGCGGCCTTGATGTGCGCGGGCATGTCGTCCGGGCCTTCGGTAGCGTGCTTGATCCAGCGCATCGAAGACGCGTCCGAGGCGGGAACGAGTCGCCGGAAAAATTCCTCGAGATCTCGCCGCACGTCCGGGTCGGCGTTCTCCTGAACGCACAGCGAACAGGACGTGTGCTGGACGAAGAGCGTGACGATCCCTTCGCGAACGCCGCTCTCGCGCGTGAAGCGAACGACGTCCTCGGTGAACTCGTACAGACCGGATCCCTTGGTTCGAATAGCGAAGACGGTCTGCATCGCGAAGCCCGCTAACGGCCGACGACCTTCGCTCCGCCCATGTATGGCTGCAGCGCCGCCGGAATGTCGATGCCGCCGTCGGTCCGCTGGTAATTCTCCATCACGGCGACCAGTGCGCGGCCGATCGCGACACCCGAGCCGTTCAGCGTGTGCACGAGCTCGGGTTTGCCCTGCGCGTTGCGGAAACGCGCCTGCATCCGTCGCGCCTGAAACGCTTCGCAGTTCGAGATCGACGAGATCTCGCGGTACGCATTCTGTGCCGGAAGCCACGCCTCGACGTCGTAGGTCTTCGCGGACGCGAAGCCGATATCGCCGGTGCAAAGCGCGACGACGCGATACGGGAGCTCGAGCCGCTGCAGGATCGCTTCGGCGTGACGCGTCATCTCCTCGAGCACATCGTAGGATTTTTCCGGATGAACGATCTGCACCATCTCGACCTTGTCGAACTGATGCTGGCGGATCATTCCGCGCGTGTCCTTGCCGTAGCTTCCCGCTTCCGAACGAAAGCACGGCGTGTGAGCGGTCAGCCGGATCGGCAGCGCGTCGGCCGCGAGAATTTCCTCGCGCACCGAATTCGTCAGCGTGATCTCGGACGTGGAGATCAGGTATTGCCGCTCGCCGGCCGCCGGGTCGTCGGCGGCAACCCCGCCCTTCCGAACCGAGAACATGTCGTCCTCGAATTTCGGAAGCTGCGTCGTGCCAACGAGTGTCGCAGCATTGACGATGTAGGGCGTGTAACACTCCGTGTAGCCATGCTCGCCGGTCTGGATGTCGAGCATGAATTGCGCGAGCGCGCGATGGAGGCGCGCGAGACCGCCGCGCAAGAACGTGAATCGCGCGCCCGAGATCTTCGCCGCCGTCGCGAAATCGAGACCACCCAACCCCTCGCCGAGATCGGTGTGATCGCGCACCGGAAAGCCGAAGGTCCGCGGCGTTCCCCACCGGCGCACTTCGACGTTGTCGTCGGCCGAGCGCCCGACCGGCACCGACGGATGCGCGAGGTTCGGGAGCTCGAGCAGAAAATCGGAGAGGGAAGCCTGCACGCGATCGAGATCGGCCTCCAGGCGCTTCGTCTCCTCGCCGATCCCGGCAACTTCGGCGAGCTGCGCGCTCGCATCTTCTCCCCTGCCCTTCTTTGCGCCGATCTCCTTCGACAGCGCGTTGCGCTTCGCCTGCAACGCCTGCGTCTGCGTCTGGATCTTTTTTCGGTCGGCCTCCAGCGACTCGAAGCGCGCCGTGTCGAGCGTGACGCCGCGGGCGGCGAGGCCCGCGGCGACCTTCGCGAGGTCATGCCGCAGCAGATTGACGTCGAGCATCGCCGAATCTTAGCAGAGCGGAAAAGCAGGGTCAGAGCAGAAAAATGGGGTCAGAGACGATTTTTCGACGGCAGCTCTGTGCGCCGCGCCTTTACTGGAAAGAATCGTCTCTGACCCTACTTTTCCTTGTCGCGCGCGCGCAGCGCCTGGAGCCTGTCGCGGATCTTCGCTTCGAGTCCGCGATCGGTGGGCTCGTACCATGACACCGCCGGCATCTCGTCGGGAAAGTAGTTCTCGCCGGCCGCGTACGCGCCCTCCTCGTCGTGCGCGTAGCGATACCCCTTGCCGTAGCCGAGGCCCTTCATCAGCTTCGTCGGCGCGTTGCGCAGCCGCAGCGGCACGGGACGCGAGCCGTCCTCGGCGATGAAATCGCGCGCCGCGCCGTACGCGGTGTAGACGGCGTTCGACTTCGCCGTGCATGCAAGGTAGATGACGGCCTCGGCGAGCGCGAGCTCGCCCTCCGGCGTCCCAAGCCGCTCGTAAGTTTCGACCGCGGCGATCGCCAGCGGCAGCGCGCGCGGATCGGCGAGTCCGATGTCCTCGCTCGCCATCCGGATCAAGCGCCGGCCGACGTAGAGCGGATCGGCGCCGCCGTCGAGCATTCGGCACATCCAGTAGAGCGCAGCGTCAGGACTCGAGCCGCGCACCGCCTTGTGCAATGCGGAGATTTGGTCATAGAACGCCTCGCCGCCCTTGTCGAAGCGGCGAAGACTCCGCGCGATCGTCGCTTCGACGAATGCGACGTCGACCGGCTCGCTGCGACCCGGCCCCGCGGCGGTGGCGAGGTACTCGACCAGGTTCACGAGCCTCCGTCCGTCGCCATCGGCGTAGGCGATCAGCGCGTCGCGCGCCTCCGCGGTCACCACGATGTTCGGAGCGCCCACGGCAAGCGCACGGTCGAGAAGAACGCCGAGCTCTTCGACGGAGAGCGGCGTCAGCACGTAAACCGCGGCGCGCGAGAGCAGCGCGCCGATCACTTCGAACGACGGATTCTCGGTCGTCGCGCCGACGAACGTGATGAGTCCCTGCTCGACATACGGCAGGAACGCGTCCTGCTGCGCCTTGTTGAATCGATGCACTTCGTCGACGAAGAGGATCGTGTGGCGACCGGATTGCGCAAGCGTCACTTCCGCGCGCGCGACAGCGTCGCGAATGTCCTTGACGCCGGCGAGTACGGCCGAGAGCGCGATGAACTGCGCGTTGAACGCGTCGGCCATCAGTCGCGCGAGCGTCGTCTTGCCGACGCCCGGCGGGCCCCAGAGGATCATCGAATGCGGCTTGCCCGCGGCGAACGCTACCGCAAGCGGTTTGCCGGGCGCAAGCAGGTGCCGCTGACCGATGACTTCGCCGATCGTCTTCGGCCGAAGGCGATCGGCAAGCGGCGTTGCCGGGTTCGTGGTGGCGAAGAGGTCGGTCATCGCGAATAGCGCGGCCCGATCGTCGGAACGCTCTGCCTCTGCAGCGCGTCAAAGTACGGGCCGGGCGCAAAAGTTACCGGGATGGCGCCTCGCGTTGACCCGTCGGATCGCCGCACGATAGAGTCCGTCATTATCCGCAATTCGAGGCCCGGAATGAAGCTTGCGAATGTGCCCATCGTGCTGGCAGTGCTCGCGGCGCTCGTGCTGGTCGCATCAGGCTATGGAACGCAGTTCGGCGTCTGGGACTTCCGGTTCGGATTCACGCTTCTGCGCTGGAGCCTGTATGCAGGGCTCGTGGCCGCCGCAGTTGCTGTCATTGCGCTCGTCATTCCGCGCGCTCGCGCAGGTCGCGGCTGGAGCCTCGTCGCTGCGCTCGTCATCGGACTCGGCGTCGCCTACTTTCCGTTTCACTGGCAGCAGGTCGCGCGCGCGGTTCCCCCGATCAACGACATCACGACCGACACGGCAAATCCGCCTGCGTTCGTTGCCGTCCTTCCGCTGCGGGCTGGCGCACCGGTGTCAGCGGACTATCCGGGCGCCGAGACCGCCGCGCAACAGCAGCGCGGCTATCCTGACATTCGCCCGGTCGACCTCAGCGTCCCGCCCGACGCAGCATTCGCGCGTGCGCTCGACACCGCGAAGGGCTTCGGCTGGCTGATCGACGCGACCGATCCCGCGAGCGGACGCATCGAAGCGACCGCGACGACGCCGTGGTTCGGTTTCAAGGACGACGTCGTGATTCGCGTGACGCCGACTGCGAGCGGCAGTCGAGTCGATATCCGGTCGCATTCGCGGGTCGGCAGAAGCGATCTCGGCGCGAACGCAAAGCGCATCCGCGAATTCGTCGCCAAGCTCACCGCCTAGCGGCACCGGCCCCTTTCTTCTCCACCGACACTTTCCGATCATGCGTGACAATCCGGTCAAAGCCACCCTTGCGTCCGGCGGCTGCGCGTTCGGCGCGATGGTCTTCGAGTTCTTCGCGCCGGGCATCCCGCAGATCTGTCGCAATGCCGGCGCCGAATTCATCCTCTACGACATGGAGCACACAGGCCTCTCGTTCGAGACGCTGAAGAACCAGTTTGCGCTCTGCCGAGGGCTGTCGATCGTCCCGATGGTGCGCGTGCCGCGCGGCGAATATCACTTCATCGCCCGTGCGCTCGACGTCGGCGCGATGGGCGTCATGGTGCCGATGGTCGGCACGCCCGAGGAGGCCGCGCATATCGTCGCCTGCGCCAAGTACCCGCCGGACGGGCGTCGCGGCGCCGCGTTCGGTTTCGCGCACGACGATTACGCGGGCGGCGACGTCGTCGAGAAAATCACCGGGCTCAACGCGCGCACGATGGTGATACCGCAGATCGAGACCGCCGAAGGACTCGCGAACGTCGAGAAGATCGCTGCGGTGCCGGGCGTCGATGCGCTCTGGATCGGGCATTTCGATCTCACGAACTTCATGGGGATCCCGGGGCAGTTCAAGCATCCGGCGTTCCTTGCGGCGATCGACCGCGTCGTCGCCGCCTGCGAAGCGAACGGCAAGACGGCGGCATTCCTCACGCAAGATGACGACTGGGTCCGCGATTACGCGCACAAGGGATTTCGCCTGTTCGCGTACGGCGTCGACCAGGCAATGCTGCAGCAGGCGCTGGGCCACGGGCTCGGCGTGTTGCGCGCCGCCGTCACTGCAGGGAGAAAAAAACGATGAGCGAGAAGTATCGCGTCGGGATCACGCGCGACATCCTCGACTCGAGCGGCGCGCCCGCGTTCGGCGAGACGGCGCTCGACATCCTGCGCAACGCCAGGGATGTCGAGTGGGAGTACCTGCCCGAGCTTGTCTCCGTCGTCACCCCCGATCATGCCGCGCGCTACGACGCGATCTACGTCAACAATCCGCGCGTCCCCGATACAGCGGTCGCGCGCGAAGATTGCCGGCTGCGTGTCGTCGCTCGGCACGGCGTCGGTTACGACTCGGTCGATGTCGCTGCGATGACGCGTGCCGGAGTCATCGTTACGCACACGCCAAGCTCGATGCCGCGCCCCGTCGCGACGATCGCGCTCACGTTCGTTCTCGCGCTCGCCGGACGACTGTTCTTCAAGGACAAGATCACGCGCACGGGCCGCTGGAACGAGCGGATGGACAACATGGGCATGGGGCTCACCAGCCGAACGCTCGGCGTCGTCGGCGCCGGCCGCATCGGCAAGGAGCTTCTGCGCATGGCGAGGACGTTCGATGTCAAGCTCCTCGCCGCCGATCCTTATGTGAATGCAATCGAGCTCGGCTACCTCGGCGCGCGCAAAGTCGATCTCGACACGCTGATGGCGGAGTCGGACTTCGTCGTCGTCTGCTGCCTGTTGAACGACGAGACGCGGCACCTCGTCGGCGCGAAGCAATTCGCACGGATGAAGCCGACCGGCTATTTCATCAATGTCGCGCGCGGGCCGATCGTCGACGAGGCCGCGTTGATCAATGCGCTGCGCGCGCGGCGAATCGCTGGCGCGGCGCTCGACGTCTTCGAGCGCGAGCCCGTCGCTCCGGACAATCCGCTGCTCGCGATGGACAACGTCATCGTCACGCCGCATTCGCTGTGCTGGACCGACGAGTGCTTCCACAACATGGCTTCGACGGGACTTGCGAGCATCGTCGACGCGCTCGCCGGACGGAGGCCGGAGTTCATCGTCAACCGCGACGTGCTCGAGCATCCGCGCGTGCGCGCGTGGCTCGGCGGATGAGCGCCGGAGCCGCCTTCAGGTATGCGAGCGCCTTGCGGATAGCGCGTAACCGGCGAGGTGGCGGATGTTTTCGCACACGGGTCGCTGTCGCGATCGGGGCTGCCCTCGCCTGCGCGTCGTTCGCGAGCGCCTCGTCGTTTGCGTTCGACCTCCAAGGCCATCGCGGGACCCGAGGCCTCGCGCCCGAGAACACGCTGGCCGCGT
>DASSGI010000194.1:0-4223 GCA_035857655.1 Casimicrobiaceae bacterium
CAGTACCCGAAAGTCATCTTCATGCACGCGACCGGCTACAAGACCGGACCGAACCTCGGCATCTACAACGCGCGCTTCTACGAAGGCCGCTATCTCGCCGGCGTGATCGCGGGAAAGATGACGAAGTCGAACGTTCTCGGCTACGTCGCGGCGTTTCCGATCCCCGAGGTGCTGCAGGGAATCAACGCGTTCACGCGCGGCGCCCGCAGCGTAAACCCGAAGGCCGAGGTGCGCGTGATATGGACGAATTCGTGGTACGACCCGGGCAAGGAGCGCGAGGCTGCGAACACGCTGATCGCGCAGGGCTCAGACGTCGTGACGAATCACACCGATTCGACGTCCGTCGTGCAGGCCGCCGAGGAAAAGGGCAAGTACGCGCTCGGCTATCACTCCGACATGTCGAAATACGGGCCGAAGGCACAGCTCACGGCGAGCACGCACCAGTGGGGCGATTTCTACACGAAGGCGGTGAGCGACGTCCTCGCGGGCACGTGGAAGACGACCAACGTCTGGGGAGGAATGAAGGACGGGATGGTCAAGCTCGCGCCGCTCAATCCCGCGATCCCGGTGGACGTGAAGGCGCTCGTCGCGAAGCAGGAGGCGGAGATCAAGGCCGGAACGCTGCACCCGTTCGCAGGCCCGGTCATCGACCAGGACGGAAAGACCCGTGTGCCGGCTGGCAGGAACATGACGGACGACGAGCTCGGGAAGATGGACTACTACGTCCAGGGCGTTGCGAGCAAGCTGCCGAAGAACTGACCGGAGTTGTCAGCCTTGCGCGGAGGATGCAGGCGGCGCTGCCGTCACCGTCGCGAGTCGCAGCATGTTCGTCGTCCCGGCCCGCCCGAACGGCACGCCCGCCGCGATGACGATCTGATCGCCGGGCTTCGCGAAGCCTTCGTGCAGCGCTGTCCGGCATGCGAGATCAGCCATCGTGTCGACATCGGCGATGTCGGGCACCAGCACCGAATGAACGCCCCATACGAGCGCGAGCTTCCGCGCGGTCGAGAGCTTCGGCGTGAGGCTCAGGAGCGGCGCTTCGGGACGCTCTCGCGCCGCGCGAACGCTGGAGTTGCCCGAGTGCGTGTAGATCACCGTCGCCGATGCGGACACGATGTGCGCGGCGGCGCGCAGCGAGTACATGATCGCGTCGGCGGCGGTCGCGCGCGGGTCCGAGTGCTGTGCATCGGTGAGCGTTCGGTAGTGCTCGTCGTGCTCGACCTCGCGAATGATGCGGTCCATGATCTCGACCGCTTCGAGCGGATGCTGGCCTGACGCGGACTCCGCCGAGAGCATCACTGCGTCGGCGCCGTCGTAGATTGCGGTCGCGACGTCGGAAGCCTCGGCGCGCGTCGGAACCGGCGCCACGACCATCGACTCCAGCATCTGCGTCGCGACGATCACCGGCTTTCCCACGCGGCGGCACGCGCGAAGGATCCGGCGCTGCACGGTAGGCACCTGTTCGGGCCGCATCTCCACGCCGAGATCGCCGCGCGCGACCATGATTCCGTCGGCTTTCTCGACGATCGCGTCGAGGCGGTTGACTGCCATCGGCTTCTCGAGCTTCGCCATGATCGCCGCGCGATCGCCGACGAGCTCGCGCACTTCGTCGATGTCCTCGGGCCTCTGGACGAACGAAAGCGCGACCCAGTCGGCGCCCAGCTCGAGCCCGTATTCGAGGTCGCGGCGGTCCTTTGCGGTGAGCGGGGACAGCGGAACGATCGCCTCGGGGATGTTGACGCCCTTGCAATCGGAGAGCTTGCCGCCGATGACGACCCGGGTGACAGCGTACGAGTCGCTGCAGCGCTCGACCTCGAGGCGCAGCTTTCCGTCGTCGAGCAAGAGCTGCTGCCCGGGCGTCATCACTGCGAAGATTTCGGGATGCGGGAGGCTCACGCGCTTCACGTCGCCGGGCGCCGGATCGAGGTCGAGGCGAAGCTTGTCGCCGGGCGCAAGCGTGATCGACCCCTTCGCGAAGGTCCCGATCCGAAGCTTCGGTCCCTGCAGATCGATCAGCACCGCGATGGGCCGGTTCGCCTTTTCCTCGACCGCACGAATTGCGTCCATGCGCTTTCGATGATCGGCGGCGGTGCCATGGCTGAAGTTCAGCCGAAAGACGTCGACGCCCCCGCGAAACAGCGCATCGATGAGCGCCGGCGTCGAGCTCGCCGGACCGAGCGTTGCGACGATCTTGGCGTTGCGCTGCCGGCGCATCGTGATGCTCGACGAGCGGGGAGGGCGCTCCGGTCCTACTTCGGCGGACCGAGAATCACCGAGCCGGACACGTACACGGTGACCGAGCCCTTGCCGGGCTCGACCGGAACGGGTCCGGGTGGCGGCGGTATCGATTCCGCCATTCCAACCGCAGCGGTGCGGAACATCGGAACGGGCTGCACCGGACCTTCGGTGCGGATCGAGATCTGGCCGAGCGAGTGACCGGGGAAGCCCAGCGTCTTCGCGACCGCACGCGCCTTTTCCTGGAAGCGCGCGAGCGCTTCGTTTGTGAGCGTCGTCTCGACCCCTTCGCGCGCGCGGCGCGACAGCGAGAAGTTGAGTGACCACAGCTTGAGCGTGGGCTGCATCTGGCCGACGAGAGCGCCGATCGCCTTGAAATCGCGGCTCTCGAGAATGACATCCGCGCGGATTCGCCACCCGGTGATCTGGTTGCTGCGATCGTAGACGGGCGTCGTCTGATAGTTGCCGGAGCGCGCTTCGACCTTCGGTTCCGCTTTCGCCTTCGCGAGCGCCTCTTCGATGCGCGCATTGACGCGCGCTGCGAGTTGCCCGGGATCGGGGCCCTGTTCTTCGGTGAAGAGCGTGGCGGTCAGCGTGTCGGCGGGCACGTCGGCCGTCGCGCTCGCTTCGAGCGTGATGACGTTGTAGAAGGGCGGCGGCTGCATCGGCTGCGCAGCGGCGCCGACGGCGAGGAGGGACAAGGCGAAAGCGATGACGGAGCAAGTTCGATGCATGATCGTGGCGTCGCGGGGAGGGGGAGTCGGAGCAATGTGAGCCACGCCTTCCAGCGCGGCGAGCGAAACGAAAGTCTAGCGGAAATGCACCCCGCGGGGCCGGAGGAAAAACAAGCGGGCGAGCCGTCGTTTTCGTCGACGGCGCGCCCGCGAGACGCGGGGTCGCGAGCGGCGGGGAGCTGGCGCGACCCCGGCAAGCTCGAATCAGGGCGAGCCGGGAATCGGTGTCTGCAGATACGGGAACGCGTTGGTGAAGAACGAGTCGTCGAGGTACGCGCCGTCGGTGAAATGAATTCCGCCCGAGGGTGCCTGCGCCGGCGTGCACTGGATGCTGAGCGTGCACAGGATGCCCATCGCCACGCGCAACTCCATGTCGACGACGTCGTCGCCGGGGCGCCGTCCGTTCGGGAACCCGGCGTTGTCGCCCCCGATGACGCCGATTCGACTCTGCTGGCCCATCGCCTTCGGCGCGATCGACGTGTTGAGCCGCATCATCTCCGCGGGCACGACACCCGCGGGCTTGTTGAGTCCGTCGACTCCGGTCAAGAACGCGGCGACGAGATCGTTGCGCGGGAAGCTCGTCGGCGCCTTGACGCCGGCACCGCCGAACAGGATCTCGAGCAGCGCCGGTAGCGTCGGATTCGTGACGTAGTCGGCAAAGTTTGCCGCGTCATCCACGGGCCGGCTCGCGTTGAACTTGTCCTTGTCCTTCAAGCCGATCACGAGCTCGTTGACGAGCGGCGCGGAGAGGCGTGACACCTGGACGAAGTTGCCCGACGAGCTCGCGCCCGCGTAGATCCCGCTCGAAGGCGAGGCGTTGAACGTCTTCGTCTGCCGTACCGCTGCGGTCGTCCAAGCGCCGATGATCGGCGATGCTGATGTCGTGACGCACGCGATCGGGACTTCGAGCGCGATCGTCGTCACGTTCTTGTCGTCGAGATCGTCCTTGCCGAGCTTTTCGGCGTTCGCGTCGAACTCCGTCGCTGGCTTCGCGATGTTCACGAGATCGAACGTCTGGCCGAGGTTGACGACGAAGGAATCCTTGCGCTGCCCAACGAAAACGCGGCCCGTGCCCGAGCAGCCCGGGATGCTGATCGCGTAGACGTGCTGCTGAGCGTACGCCTCGTAGTCGGGAATCGACTTCATCCCCACGTTGTCGATCGGCTTGTCGAAGTAATCGGCGCTGCTGCCCGCCATCGTCACGGCCTGCTCGCCGGTGGCGGTCGCGAGCGAGACGTTGTAGGTCTCGCGAAC
>DASSGI010000195.1:0-6905 GCA_035857655.1 Casimicrobiaceae bacterium
CGGACCTCGACGCGGCCGAAAAGGCGTTCGACGCAGCGCTTGGCGGCTCCGAGCGATGAGCGAACCCGTGCATCCGGATTCCACGATCGCGCTGTCGCTGATCGCACACACGAACACCGGGAAGACGACGCTCGCGCGCACGCTCCTCGGCCGCGACGTGGGATCGGTGCGTGACGCGCAGCACGTTACCCAGGAAGCCACGTCGTATCCGCTGATCGCAACGTCCGAAGGCGACACGCTGCTGCTGTGGGACACGCCGGGCTTTGGCGACAGCGCCCGCCTCGTGCGGCGACTCGCGCAGCAGGGCAATCCCATCGGCTGGTTCCTTTCGCAAGTGTGGGACCGTTTTCGCGATCGAGCATTCTTCCTCGCGCAGCGGGTTGTGTTCAACGTACGCCACCAAGCCGACGTCGTGCTCTATCTCGTCAATGCATCGGAGGCGCCGCAAGACGCCGGCTATCTGCAGGGTGAGCTCGCAATCCTGGAGTGGATCGGCAAGCCGGTGATCGTGCTGATCAACCAGACGGGGCGTCCCCGGCCGCGCGACGAGGAGCAGGCGCAGGAGGCGACGTGGCGTGCCGCGCTCGGCCCGCGTTCGATCATCCGTGCGGTAACGACTCTCGACGCATTCGCGCGTTGCTGGGTCCAGGAAATCGTGCTGTTCGATCTGATCGGGACGGCACTTCCGGAAGGGCGCCGGGCGTCGTGGGACCGCCTCGCCGGCGCATGGCGGGCGCGCCGCCTCGCGCAGTTCGACGAGGCGATCACGGCGCTCGTTGCACCGATTGCCGCTGCGGCGTGCGATCGGGAGCCACTTCCCCAGGGCGATACCGTCGACGCGCTGCGCGGAATCGGCAGCAGCCTCGGTCTGGGCAAGGATCCCGCGCAGCCTGCGAAGGGCCGCGCCTCCGAGGCGATGGCGATGCGCCTCGACGAAGCATTGCGACGAAGCACCGATCAGCTGATCGGGTTGTACGGACTCGACGGTCGCGCAAAAGGCGAAGTACTCGAACGACTCGCGAGCGGCGTGTCGCTGGATGCGCCGGTGAACGAGCGCAAGGCTGCGGTGATGGGCGGCGTCGTCTCCGGTGCGCTCAGCGGCCTCGCCGCCGATCTCGCTGCCGGAGGGCTCACGTTCGGCGCCGGTATGCTCACCGGCGCGGTACTGGGTGCGTTGGGCGGCGCGGGCATCGCGCGCGGCGTCAATCTGGCGCGCGGCAAATCGGGTGCGGCGCTGCGTTGGGACGATGCGTTCCTGTCGAACCTGGTCCGGTCTGCCGTACTGCGCTATCTCGCCATCGCGCACTACGGTCGTGGTCGCGGCGACTGGGCCGAGACCGAGTATCCGCCTTTCTGGCCGCCGCTCGTCGCCGCGATCCTCGACGAACACGCTGATCGCCTCGTTCAACTATGGACGAAACGCGAGCCGGTGTGCGATGCCGACGTCATGGCGACCGGTTTGCGCATGCTTCTCACGGATGTGACGATGGGCGTTCTGAACCGCCTCTACCCGGGAGCGCTTGCGGATGTCGGCCGTTGACGCGGCACGAACTGCCGGCTCCCTGTCGTCCGACTTTCATTGCGGCCGTCGCGCCGTTGCGATAACCGCCGTATGATGCGTTGAGGCGAGGCGAAGAGGGAGGGACCTTGGCGCGAGATCACCGGCGATTGGCGGCGATCGTATCGGCCGACGTCGTCGGCTATTCGCTGCTGATGGGCCGCGACGAAAGCGCGACGCTCGCCGGGCTGAAAGCCCATCGCCGGGAGCTGATCGACCCCAAGATCGCCGAATACGGCGGTCGCATCGTCAAGACGACCGGCGACGGCCTGCTGCTCGAGTTCGCGAGCGTCGTCGACGCGGTGCGCTGCTCGGTCGACATCCAGCGCGGGATGGCCGAGCGCAACGCGGACGTGCCGGCCGACCGGAAGATCGAATACCGGATCGGCATCAACGTCGGCGACATCATCATCGACGACGACGACATCTTCGGCGACGGCGTCAACGTCGCCGCGCGTTTGCAGACGCTTGCCGAGCCGGGTGGCATCTGCGTGAGCCGCGGCGTTCGCGATCAGGTGCTCGACAAGCTGAACTTCGCGTTCGACGATCTCGGCGCGCAGGAGGTGAAGAACATCGTGCGCCCCGTCGAAGTCTATCGGGTGGCGCTCGATCCGCAGAAGGCGACGCCCGTCGTGCGCGGACCGGCACCGCACGCGACGCACGTGCTTCCACGGACGTCGCGACGCACCTGGGTGATCGTTTCCGCCATCGCGATCGCCCTCGGTGTCGTCACGTGGACGGCGAATCGCTTCCTGCTGCGTTCCGATGCCGTCGTGCCGTACTCGATCAACGACCGGCGGATGACGTTTGCCGTGCTTCCGTTTCAGCCGCCGGCCAACGACGCAACCGGTGCGCAGATCGCGGCTGCGATGACCGAAGCCGCCATCGTCGCCGAGGAAGACCGGCCGCTCTTTGCACAGGTCGCCTCGCGCAAGAGTGTCGAGCAGGCCGTCGCGCGGCGTGCGACCGACAAGGATCTCGCAGCCGATCTCAACGTGCATTTCCTGATTCGCGGCACGGTGACGCAGTCGGCCTCGGGCTACGGCATCGGGATGATGGTCGTCGATGGCGCGACCGAGCGCGTGCTGGACAGCAAGATGTTTCCGATCGGCAGCGGGACGCTTGCTCCGCGGCTGCGGGAGGATATCGACAGCACCGTCGGTTGGTTCAACTACAAGGCGCTCGAGGCCGAGGTCCTGCGTGCTCGAGCCAAGCCCGACAGCGCGCTCGATGTCCGCGATCTCTCATTCCGCGCCTTCGTCGAATGGAACGAAAAGAAGGGGCAGCGCGACGAAAAGGGTGCCTACACGAGCGCGACGGATCTGCTGAACCGCGCGCTGGCGATCGCGCCCGACGATCTGCTGGCACTCAGGCTGACGGCGGGGGTCAACCTGTGCGACTGCGTCGAGGGATGGTCGAAGAATGTCGAGGAGCAGCAGGCGATCGGCGTAGCGGCATTGGAGAAATATCTGCAGAAGGACCCGCAGTCGCCGTCGATGCTCGTGCTGAAAGGCCAGCTCCTCGCGTTACGCGGACGCTTCGATGAATCGTTGGTCCTCGTCGAATCGGTTCTGGCGCGCGATCCCGCGCACACGGATGCATACGCACTCAAGGCTTACGACCTGCTCAAGCTTGGCAAGCCGCAGGAGGCGCTGGTCGCGGAGAACGTGGTTAGAGACCGCCGGGATCATTGGTCCGACGCGGCACTTGCCGCGTCGATTCATTACGCGCTCCAGCAGTACGGGCCCGCGGCACAGCTCGCGCAGAAGGCAAAGGCCGAGATGCGACGCGAAGAGCTCGCGAATCCCCGGATGGGGCCCGTCGTGCTGACGCTGGCGGCTGCTCAAGCCAAGGTAGGGCGGACGGGGAGTGCCACGGTTGCGCTGACGGATTTCAACGCCGCGGTGCCCGGCGTCGACACGATCCCCGAGATCAAGAAGTGGATGCACCCGGCGGCCGACCTTGCCGGCTACGAGCCGTTGTACGAAGGGCTGCGCCTTGCCGGCGTTCCCGAGTAGCGTCGCGTCGCACTGCAGTCGACTCTGCGTCGAAACCGCATAATGCAGAACGGCGGGTTGCCTCACGCCATCCTGGCTTCCGTCCTGACCGCCGGTGCGCGCGAGGCCAGGAACTCGGCCAGCAACGCCGCCGTGTGCGAGCCGCCGGGGCGCGCGATCACGCTGTCGACGGGACCCTGTGCAACGACACGGCCACCCGCGTCACCGCCTTCGGGACCGAGATCGACGATCCAGTCGGCATCGGCGATCACGTCGAGGTTGTGCTCGATCACGATGACGGTGTTGCCCGCGTCGACGAGCCGGTGGAGAACGCGAATCAATTTTTCGACGTCTGCCATGTGCAAGCCGACCGTCGGTTCGTCGAGCACGTAGAGCGTCCGGCCGCCGCGCGCGCTCGACGCTGACGGATCGGTCGTTCCCGGCAGCGCAGCGGTGCGCGATCGCGGATCGACGCGGACTTTCGCGAGCTCGGTGACGAGCTTGATCCGCTGCGCTTCGCCGCCCGAGAGCGTCGGGCTCTGTTGCCCCAGCGTCAGGTAACCGAGTCCCACGTCCTGCAACAGCCGCAGGCAATGGTGGATCGACCGATGCGCCGCGAAGAAATCGACCGCCTCGTCGACGTTCATCGCAAGCACGTCGCCGATCGACTTGCCGCGCCACGTGACGGCCAGCGTCTCGGGGTTGAAGCGTGCGCCGTTGCACGCTTCGCACGCGACCTTGACGTCGGGCAGGAAGCTCATCTCGATCGTCTTCAGTCCCTGGCCCTCGCATTCGGGACAACGACCGCCTGCGATGTTGAACGAAAAACGGCTCGCCGCGTAACCGCGCATCCGCGCTTCGTTCGTCTCCGCGTACAGTCGGCGGATCGCATCCCAGAATCCGACGTAGGTGGCCGGGCACGAGCGCGGCGTCTTGCCGATCGGCGTCTGGTCGACTTCGAGCACGCGCTCGATCTCTTCCCAGCCCGTGAGCTCCTTGCAGCCGACGAGCTCGACCCCTTTCCGCCTGCGCTTGCTTCCGACGAGCGCGCGGAGGTTCGCGTACAGAACGTCGCGCGCGAGCGTGCTCTTGCCGCTGCCCGATACGCCGGTGACTACCGTAAGGCGCTCGCGCGGAAAACGCGCCGTCGCGTTCTTCAGGTTGTGCATCCGCGCGCCGGCGACGACGATCGCAGCATCGCGAACGCCATTGGCGCGCCGCGGGACGAGCGGATGTGGAAGCGGCGAGGCGAGGAACTGCCCCGTTACCGACGCCGGCGCTCGCATCAGCTCGTCTGCCGTACCCTCGGCGACGACTTTTCCGCCTCGACTGCCAGCACCCGGGCCGAGGTCGATCACGTGGTCGGCGCGGCGAATCGTCTCCTCGTCGTGCTCGACGACGACCAGCGTGTTGCCCTTTGCTTCCAGCATCGCCAGCGTGTCGAGCAGGATCCGGTTGTCGCGCGGGTGCAGGCCGATCGTCGGCTCGTCGAGGATGTAGCAGACGCCGCGCAGGTTGGAGCCGAGCTGCGCGGCGAGCCGGATTCGCTGTGCCTCGCCACCGGAGAGCGTCGGCGCCGATCGATCGAGCGCGAGGTATCCCAGGCCCACGTCTTCGAGGAAGCCGAGCCGCGATGCGATCTCACTCAGGATGTCGCGCGCGATTTCCGCATCGCGGCCCTGCAGATCGAGTTTGGCGACAAAGCGCGCGGCCTCGGTGACGGCGAGCTGCGTCAACTCGGCGATCGAGCGCCCGCGAAAACGCACGGCAAGCGCCTCGCGGTTGAGGCGCGCCCCGTTGCACTCGGGACAGGCTTCGTCGGCGCCTTCGTACCATTCGTTCCACCACACTTCGTCGCCCGTCTGCTCCTCGTCGAAGCCGCGCAGCTTCAGGCCGGTGCCGTAGCAGGTCGGGCACCAGCCGTGCTTCGAATTGAACGAGAACAGCCGCGGGTCGAGATCGGGATAGCTGCGGTTGCACTTCGGACATGCGCGTCGGGTCGAGAACACGGCGATGGCGGGTGTCTTTGTCGACCCGGGAGATCCATTCGTCACTGCCTTCGCCGTGCGCGTGCCGCGCGCCTTCGACGCCTTCCGCGATCTGACATCGCCGCTATCCGGTGTCGCCAGAACGTGGACGACTCCCTTGCCGTATTCGAGCGCCTTCGAAAGCGCGGCGCGCAATGCATCCTCGTTCGCCGGCGCGACGACGCCTTCGGTGACCGGAAGCTCGATCGTGTGCTCCTTGAAGCGATCGAGCCGGGGCCACGCTCTCGTCGGCAGCATTTCGCCGTCGACGCGGAGCTCGGTGAAACCCTTTCGCGCCGCCCATTTCGCGAGATCGGTGTAATAGCCCTTGCGCGCGACGACGAGCGGCGCGAGGAGTTGCACGCGCTCGTCCGCATAGTCGCGGACGAGACGCATCGCGATGCTTTCTTCGCTCTGCGGCGCGATCGGCGTGTCGTCGTACGGGCAATGCTGCGTGCCGAGCTTCACGTAGAGCAGGCGCAGGAAGTGATAGATCTCGGTCAGCGTCGCGACGGTACTCTTCCGTCCGCCGCGGCTCGCGCGCTGCTCGATCGCGACGGTGGGCGGGATGCCGAAGATCGCATCGACGTCGGGGCGCGACGCCGGCTGGACGAACTGGCGCGCGTACGCGTTCAGCGATTCGAGATAGCGGCGCTGGCCTTCGGCGAACAGGATGTCGAAGGCGAGCGTGCTCTTGCCGCTGCCCGAGACGCCGGTCACGACGGTAAAGCGGTCGCGCGGAATCGCGACGTCGATGCTCTTCAGATTGTGCTCGCGTGCGTTGTGGATCCGGATCGCGTCTGCGGCGCCCGACGCGGACGCCGCCTCGCGCAACGGAAGCACGGTGGCCGAAACCGGCGGCGGCACGCCGAGCGCCGCTTCGTACGCTTTCAGCGCCGCGCCGGTGTGCGACGCCTCGCATGCGATCGCATCGGCGACCGTGCCTGCAATGACCACGTTCCCGCCCGCGTCGCCGCCCTCCGGTCCGAGGTCGATGATCCAGTCGGCTGCGCGAACGACGTCGAGATTGTGCTCGATCACGACCAGTGAATGCCCGGCCGCGATCAAGCGGCGGAATGCGCCAAGCAAACGCGCGACGTCGTCGAAATGCAAACCTGTTGTTGGCTCATCGAAGAGGAAAAGCTTGCCTGGACGGAGCACGGCATGAGCCTCCGGGCTTATCGAGACCCGGGCGCCCTCCGGCTCATGCCGTGCTCCGTCCGATCCGTGGCCGACGTCGTGGATGCCGGTGAGGAATCCGGAGAGCTTGAGCCGCTGCGCTTCTCCGCCGGAGAGCGTTGGAACCGGCTGCCCGAGACGCAG
>DASSGI010000196.1:0-3758 GCA_035857655.1 Casimicrobiaceae bacterium
ATCCATCGCGACTCCGAACGCCTGCTTGACTCGATTGAGATCGCCCGCGACGAGCTGCAGCTTCGCGTTCCGGAACGACGTCCCGCTCCCGTTGCCGAGCGTGACCCACCCGTCGAGATCGGCGGCCTTGTCGTCGCGCGATACGGTGAGCACGTAGTCGGCGTTCCAGGTCAGCTTGCCGGCCAGGTACGACGCCTCGACGCGCTGACGCTGTCCGCCGGTGTTGTCGAGCGTCCAGATCAGCGTGGGATGCGTAAACAGGTTGCCGGGCAGCTCAGGAAACTTGATGTGATCCGCGCCCAAGCCGGTGACGATGTCGTTGCCAATCCGCCAGACGGGCGCGTTGTTGTAGCTGAGAAGACGCGCCTTGACCTCTTCCTCACGCGTCTCGCCGTTCTCGCTGCGCCGCCGCACGAGGGTCACGTCGCGTCCCACGTATTTCTTCAGCAGCTTGTCGGGCTCCAGCAGGTCGTACTCGTAGTTCTGTTCGAGCACGCTGACTCGCGTCGGCTCGGTGAGCGAACGGAAATGGACGGTCGCCGGGTTGACGGTCGCGGCGATGTCCATGTATCGCAGGTCGAAGCTGCCCTGCGGCAACTGCAGGTTGCGGACGTCGCGAATCAGCGCGATGTCGGAGTTGTAGACGGTGACGGCCAGTTCGACCTGATCGTCGAGCGTCGACGAGGGCTGCGCGATCCCGGCGGCGGCCTCCGGGGCCGGAGCGATGTGTCGCGATGAAAGGGATCCCGCTGCGGTGAGCAGGGCGGTGAGCGCAACGGCGAATCGTGTCTGCATGAAAGCGGCTCCTTGTTGTTCTGTCCTTAGAACGGAGCCGCCGGGAAATCTTGCAGAGGACCGGAAAACGAGAAAGAAACGCTAGAAACCGGGAGCGCGCGACCAGGTCTGGCCGCCGTCGGCCGTGACAAATACCCGGCCGTCGGCCGTAGTGACGGACGCATTGTCCTGGTCGGTTGCGGCGACGGACAACAAGTCCACGGTCTCCGGAAACGCGAGGCGCCGCCAGCTTCGCCCATCGGTTGACAGCAATACCGTGCCTGCCCCGCCGACCAGCCAGCAGACCGAGGGAGATGGCGACGAACCGGCTCTCAACGTCTCGGTCGTGCCACTGACCTCGGTCCGCCAGGTCGATCCCGCGTCGGCTGAACGCTGCACGCCGCCGCCGGGCCGCAGGCGGAATCGCGTCGACGGATTGGACGAGACGACGATGACATCCGGACCGGTGGCGAACGCCATGCGCGATGGCGCGGCGACAGCGCCGGAGACGGCGCCCAATCGCGCACCCGCTTCCGCCGTCGCTGCCCTCGCGCCGGTTTGCGCAGCGGCGGGAGGAGCTACGGGAGCGGGCGCGGCAAGGGCGGGCGCCTCCGCGCGCGCCAGGTTGCTCGCCGAGTCGGCGAGCGCGGGCGCCTTTGCCTTCGCATCCGCCGATTCCTGCTTCATGACCTTGTCGAGTGCTCTCGTGTCCAGGCGATCACGCTCGACGGGACCAGCTTCCGGCCGAACGGGAACCGCCCGTTGCTGCACGCGCATCTGCAGGTCCTCAGGGCGAGGGACGCGTGCGCGTTCAGTCGTTTCCGGTTCCGCAGGCGCTGCAAGCGAACGTTCACGCGCAGGCGGCGCCGTGAGCGCATCGACGGCCGTTTCGCCGCTCGACACCTGAACTGGTGATGGTTTCGGCACGGCAATCCAGACGGCGAGCGCGGTCGCCGCCGCGGTCAAGGGCACCAGCCAGCCGAGCGCGGGCATGCGCCAGCGCGACTTCGCCGCCTCCGGCTCGGGCAGCGTCCTCACCATCGCGGCGAGCAATTGCTGACAGCGCGCGCAGCCGGCCGCATGAGCTTCCGCGGACGCACGTTCGCTCGCGTCGAGAGCGCCATCGGCCCACGCGGCCAGCGTCTCGGCGTCGAGGTGCGCGTCTCCCTGCGTGTCCATGCGGCTCGCCTTGAGCGTGCTGGCGAGCAGCTTATCCATGGACCCGTCGCGGTCGGTCTTCATGCCCTGCCCTTCATGGACGCGTTCGGCGGCTCATCTTATAGAACGATCGGGTTCCGATTTCTTGCGCGCCGCGTGGCCGGGCACGGTATCGCCCAGCATGTCGCGGAGATCGAGCGGCCCCGGGTCGTCCGACGCCGTCTCGAAGCACTCGGCGATCTGCGCGTCGCTCAATCGATGATCCTCGCGCAACCGCTTCTCCACCTTCTCGCGGAGCGCCCGCCTGGTTCGGGCGAGCTGGCGCGATACGGTCGCCTCGCTCTCCTTCAGTATCCGGCCGGTCTCGGCGAGCTTCAACTCCTGTGCGTAGTAGCAGCCGAGCCGCAGACGATCGCGTGCATCGAGCTCTTCGATCGCACGGCCGAGCGCTTGTCGCAGCAGCGTGACGTGATGCCATCGATCGGGATCGGGCGGATCGGTTCGCAGGCCTTCGTTGCGGTGTGGGACGCTGTCCTCGTCCGGCAGCGGCTCGAGCCGCGCCCCGGCACGCAGACGATCCACGTAGCGCTGAGAAAGGACAGCCCGCAGCCATGTGGCGAGGCTGCTGCGTCCCTGGAAATAGCGAAACAGCGATCGCCGTTCCGCGCCGGTTTCAGCCAGGCCGTAGAGGTCCGCATACAGGGAATCGGCAAGATCGCGCGCGCCGCCGCTGGCGTCGAGCGCGTCGGCCGCGCGGTAGAGCAACGGCCGGTACTCGAGGACGAATCGCTCCCACGCCTGCTCATCTCCAGCGGCACACCGGCGTGCGAGCTCGAGGTCGCCGGCGTAGGACATGCTCACCGTGCGCGCACAGGCTCGACTTCTTCTTCCTCGTCGTGGAACGGCAGGCCGTCGGTGAGCTCGGCCGCCTGCAGCATGCGCGGCACGCGATCAATCGGCTCGAGCGCCTTGATCTCCTCGCCGCCGTTGGCGGCCTGCAGCTCCTTGAACTTGCGCGCCTTCACGAGGACGTTGCCTTCGAGGGAACCGACCGAGTCGTTGTAGGCTTCGAGGGTCGACTTGAGCCGCGTGCCCAGCGTCTGGACTCGCTCGCCGAGCGTGCGAACCGCCTCGTAGAGGTTCTTTCCCAGATCGCTGATCTTCCGGGCGTTCTCCTCCATCGCTTCCTGCTGCCAGCCGTACGCCGCCGCCCGCAGCAGAGCGATCAGCGTCGTCGGGCTCGCGGGGATGACGCGCTTCTCGACGCCGCATTCAATCAGCCCCGGATCCTGCTCGAGGGCCGCGCTGAAGAACATCTCGCCGGGAAGAAACATCACGACGAACTCGGGCGTCGACGCGACCTTGTCGAAATAGCTCTTCGCGGAGAGCTGCGAGATGTGGTTGCGAACCTGCCGCGCATGCTCGCCGAGCAGGTTCTGACGGGCGATCTCGTCTGGCGCTTCCAGCGCGCGGAGGTAGGCATCGAGCGGCGCCTTGGCGTCGACGACGATGCGCTTGCCCCCAGGCAGCCGGACGACGACGTCGGGACGAATGCGTTCGTCGTCGGCGCCCTGAATCGTGTGCTGCTCCATGAAGTCGCAGTACTCGAGCATCCCGGCGAGCTCGACGACGCGCTTCAGCTGAAGCTCGCCCCAGCGTCCGCGGACGCCAGGCCGCTTCAGCGCGTCCGTGAGCCGGCGCGTTTCGTCGCGCAAGCCTTGACCGGCGGTGTCGAGCGACGCGATCCGCTGCAACAGCTGCGCGCTGCTTTCGACGCGGCGGCGCTCGGCGTCCTTGATTTCACGATCGACCTGCTCGAGCGTCTT
>DASSGI010000197.1:0-7902 GCA_035857655.1 Casimicrobiaceae bacterium
CAAGGCGTTCGTCGATGGCCGATCGCGACGACATCCTCACCGAGCTCGGATTGACGCCGGTCTGGCGGCTTCGCGCAAGCGCGCAGGCGGTGGCCCTCGACGTCGAAGCGATCCACGACGCGCCGCCGGACGGCAGGCGCGACGCTTCGCTCGCGCGCCGCGTTTCGTCCACGCGCGACGCCTCGCCGACAGAGGCCGTCTCGACGCCGAACGCGAGCGACGCGCGTCTCGATCGGATCGCTAGGATCGAATGGCGAGACTTCGCTGCGGACGTCGACGCCTGCACCGCGTGCGGACTCTGCCGCGCACGCCGGAAGTCGGTGCCCGGGGTCGGCGACGCACACGCCGAATGGTTGTTCATCGGCGAAGCGCCGGGCGCGGAGGAGGACGCACGCGGCGAGCCCTTCGTCGGCCAGGCCGGGAAGCTGCTCGACAACATGCTCGCGGCGCTCGGCATGAACCGCGGCGAGAACGTCTATATCGCCAACGTCCTCAAGTGCCGGCCCCCGAACAATCGCACGCCGGAGCCGCTCGAAGTCGACTCGTGCCGCCCGTATCTCGACCGTCAGATCGCACTCATCGAGCCGAAGATCATCGTCGCTCTCGGAAAGAGCGCGGCAACGACGCTGCTCGGCGTCGATGCGTCGATCGCGAGCCTTCGGGGCCGCGTCCATCGCTATCGCGGCGTCCCCCTCGTTGTCACCTACCATCCCGCTTACCTGCTGCGCAACCTGCCCGACAAGTCGAAGGCATGGGAGGATCTTCTGTTCGCCCGGCGAACGCTGCGCGCCGCGGACGCATCCGAATCGCCGCAATCCGGCACCCTGAAGCTCTGAAACGCGCATTTTTGCCGCATCGGCGCTTGCGCCGAAGGCGCGGTGGCCCTATGTTGCGCGTGCAGCCGTTGACCCTGCATCCCGAACCCTTCCCGGAGGAGAGATGATCCGCAGAATCGCCGCCCTGATCGCCGTGTTCGCCACGCTCGCGCTCGCCGGTTGCGGCTACAACGATTTGCAACGCCAGGACGAAGGCATCAAGGCCGCCTGGTCCGAAGTGCTCAACCAGTATCAGCGGCGCGCCGACCTCGTCCCGAACCTCGTCAACACCGTGAAGGGCTACGCGGCGCAGGAAGAGCGCGTGCTGACCGAGGTCACGAACGCGCGGGCGAACGTGGGCGCGATCAAGGCGACGCCCGAGCTCATCAACGACCCCGTCGCGTTTCAGAAATTCATCAAGGCGCAAGCCGATCTGCAGGGTGCTTTGTCGCGGCTGCTGGCCGTGGCCGAGGCCTATCCGCAGCTCAAGTCCGACGCGCTGTTCCGCGACTTGAGCGCGCAGCTCGAAGGCACCGAAAACCGGATCGCGGTCGCCCGCAATCGCTACATCAAGTCGGTTCAGGAGTTCAACACGACGGTGCGGCAGTTCCCGACCAACCTGACGGCGATGGTGTTCAAGATGGACGTGAAGCCGAACTTCACCGTCCAGAACGAGGCGGCAGTCAGCGCGCCGCCGAAGGTCGACTTCAGCAAGCCGGGAGAGTCGGGGACCGCGCCCACGGGGACCGCACCGTCGGTGCCTGCGCCCGCGACGCCGGCGCCTCCGGCGCAGAAGGGCGGCCAGTAAGCGAACCCGGCACGAAGAGCCGATCGAGTCGCGTTGAGCGCACGCGCGCTGCCGCAGCTCTCCAACGTTCGCGCGAACGCGATGCGCATCGCGCAGTGGCTGTTTGCGGCCGTGCTCGGAGGCGCGGCGCTCTGCGCCTCGGCGCAGAACTGGGAAACGGGTACCGACGGGCTGCGGCCGATTCCACCGCTTTCCGCGCGCGTCACCGATCTCACGCAGACGCTGTCGGCAGCCGAGACCACGGCGCTCGAGACAAAGCTTGCCGACTGGGAAACGCGAACGTCGAACCAGCTCGTCGTGCTGATCGTGCCGACGACGCAGCCGGAGCCGATCGAAGCGTATTCGATCCGCGTCGCCGAAGTGTGGAAGATCGGCCGCAAGGGCAAGGACAACGGCATCGTCTTTCTGGTCGCGAAGAACGACCGGAAGATGCGGATCGAGGTCGGCTACGGTCTCGAGGGCGTGCTGCCCGACGTGACGGCGCGGCGCATCATCGCCGAAGACGTTGCTCCGGCGTTCCGCGAAGGGAAGTTCGCACAGGGCATCAATGCGGGCGTCGACAAGATCATCGCCGTCGTCGGCGGGGAATTCACGGCTCCGCCGCGGCCGCAACAGGCGAAGCCCGCGACGCAGGGGTTCAACTTCGAGACGGTCTTCGTGCTGCTGTTCATCGTCGTGCCGATCGTGGGGCGTATCCTGCGCTCGATTTTCGGCCGCCTGCTGGGCTCGACGATCGGATCCGGGATCGTCGGCGTCGCAGCGTGGTTCTTCGCCGGCTCGCTCGTGATCGCGATCATCGCCGCCATCATCGGGTTCATCGTGATGGTCTTCTTCGGGATCGGCGGCGGTCTGTCGCGCGGCGGCACCGGCGGCATCGCGTCCCGCGGCGGTTGGGGAGGCGGCGGCTTCTCGGGGGGAGGCGGTTTTTCGGGAGGGGGCGGATTCTCGGGGGGCGGCGGCAGCTTCGGCGGCGGCGGCGCCTCAGGCAACTGGTGAGCGAGGATCGATGACATGAGCCGTGCATCGCCACTGCGCCGATTCTTCCGCCACCTCGCGACCGACCATGGCAGCGTGCGTCGCGTGTTTCCGGACGCGGCGCTTTCGAGCATCGAAGCATTGATCGGCGACGGCGAAAAGAAGCATCGCGGCCAGGTGCGCTTCGCCGTCGAGCCGGCGCTTCCGCTCGTGCGGGTGCTCTCCGGCATTACGCCGCGCGAGCGCGCGATCGAGGTGTTCGGATTGCTGCGGATCTGGGACACCGAGGAGAACTGCGGCGTCCTGATCTACCTGTTGCTCGCCGATCGCGACGTCGAGATCGTTGCGGATCGCGGCATTCATCGCCGCGTCGGAGACGAGGCATGGCGTGCGGCATGTCGCAAGATGGAGGCCGCGTTTCGCGCCGGTCACTTTGCGGAAGGTGTCGAGCGCGGGCTCGCCGATGTCAACGCGCTCCTGGCCGAGCACTATCCTCGCGAGGGCGGCGGCGCGGCGAACGAGCTGCCGGATCGCCCGGTCGTGCTCTAGCGGCTCGCGACCTGCGCCGCCTTTTCGCGGCGGCAACCGAGCACGTTCGAATCAGGCGGGGCCGAGCGGATCGGGCTTCGCCGGCTGCGCCTTGGACGGCTCGCCGGCAACGAGGTGCCGAAGGTCGCCGCGCACGTAGTTGTTCCGGTGGCGCAGCATCACGAGCGCCATGATCCCGCTCACGAACAGCCCGAACAGCACGATCGCGGT
The DNA here is from genome assembly GCA_035857655.1 of Casimicrobiaceae bacterium. Classification (GTDB taxonomy): domain Bacteria; phylum Pseudomonadota; class Gammaproteobacteria; order Burkholderiales; family Casimicrobiaceae; genus CAIWHR01. Next base: position 3,358 of record DASSGI010000197.1, read on the forward strand.
CTCCACGCGCATCCCCGAACTCACCATCAGCGAGTACAGACCAACCATCAGGATGATGCCGATGTTCTCGTTGAAATTCTGCACGGCGATCGAGTGGCCGGCGCCCATCAGCACGTGACCGCGGTGCTGCAGCAGCGCGTTCATCGGGACGACGAAAAACCCCGCGCAGGCGCCGATGCCGATCATCAGGAACACCGCGAGCGGAATGTGGCTGACGAAGATCATCGAGATGACGATGAACCCCATCAGCACGCCAATCGGCAGTACCCTGACCGCGCCGCGCAGCGACACGCCCCGCGCGGCGACCACCGCGCCTATCGCGATGCCGACGGCGACCACGCCCTGGAGCATCGACGCCTGCGACAGGTCGAGGTGCAGCCGCCGCGCCGACCAGTCGATCACGATGTACTGCAGCGTCGCCCCGGCGCCCCAGAACAGCGTCGTCGTCGCGAGCGACACCTGGCCGAGCTTGTCGCGCCACAAGAGCGACACGCAGTGCGAGAACTCGCGGATCAGGTAGACCGGATTGCGGTTGACCATTCTGTGGTCGACGCCGGTGTTCGGGATGAAGCAGTTGAAGATCGCGGCGATCACGTAGAACAGCATGATCACGCTGATTGCGGCTTCCGGCGGCGTCTCGATGCCGGTGTCGACGTACGGCATGTCGAAGTTCAGGAGGTGCGTCGCGATCCGCGGGCCGATCAGCGCGCCGCCCGTGAGCACGCCGAGAATGATCGACGCGACCGTGGTTCCCTCGATCCAGCCGTTGGCGGTGACGAGCTGGTGCGGCGGCAGGAGCTCGGTCAGGATTCCGTACTTCGCCGGCGAGTACGCTGCGGCGCCGAAGCCGACGACCGCGTAGGCGGCGAGCGGGTGCAGCGTGAACAGCATCAGTATGCAGCCGACGACTTTCACGCCGTTGGTGATCAGCATGACCTGGCCCTTCGGCATCGAGTCGGCGAACGCGCCGACGAGCGGGGCCAGCACCACGTACGAGATCACGAAGCACTGCTTCAGCCCGTACGTCATCCACCCCGGCTCGTTCAAGTCCCGGAGCAGGGCGATTGCGGCTATCAACAGCGCGTTGTCGGCGAGCGAGCTGAAAAACTGCGCCGCCATGATCGTGTAGAAGCCGGACTTCATCATCCTCCGCGGCGTGAGAGCCGATCTTCGCAACAGAGCGAAGCGCGACGGGGCATTCGGTATACTTGTTGAGTGCTGCCCCCGCAGCCCGCGTTTTATACCACGATTGCCCGATTGGGAAGCTGTCGGAGCCGCGCGGGTCCGCAGGGGCGTCGCGGGCGCCGCCTTCGAACGGGCTCACTCGAATTCCCGGAATCGCTTGCAATGGCTCGTCCGATCTACGCGCAATTGAGCCTTCCCGCGCTCCGCGCGAACCTCTCGCGGGCTCGCGCGCTCGCGCCGGAGACCCAGCTGATGGCAGTTGTCAAGGCGAATGCGTACGGGCACGGTCTCGCGCGCGTGCTGCCCGCGCTCGCCGAGGCCGACGGTCTTGCGCTGATCGAGCTCGATGCGGCAGTAGCGTTGCGCGCCGAACGCTACGTCCGCCGCATCCTGTTGCTCGAGGGTTTCTTCGCGCCCGACGAGCTGTCCGAGATCTCGGCGCGCCGACTTGCCGTTGTCGTCCACAACGACGAGCAACTGCGGATGCTCGAGCTCGCGAAGCTCGAGCGACCGCTGGAAGTTTTCGTCAAGGTCAACTCCGGGATGAACCGCCTCGGCATCGCGCCCTCCGACGTGACGCGCGTCGTCGAACGCCTCAATCATTGCGAATCGGTCGCCGTGTTGCGCCTGATGACGCATCTCGCGCGCGCCGACGAGGACGATGGTATCGCCGAGGCGCTCGCGACGTTCAACGCCGCGTGCCGCGGCTTGCCCTATCCGCGCTCGATCGCGAACTCGGCGGGCGTGGTGCGCCATGGCGACGTCGGCGGCGACATCGTGCGCCCGGGAATCATGCTGTACGGATCGACGCCGTTTCCGCTCAAGTCGGCGGTAGCGCTCGGGCTCGAGCCGGTGATGACGCTGCGCTCGGAGCTGATTGCCGTGCAGACGTTGCGTCCGAACGAATCGGTGGGTTATGGCGCCGCTTACACTGCAACCCGCGCGCAGAGGATCGGCGTGGTCGCCTGCGGTTACGCCGACGGCTACCCGCGCTGCGCACCGAACGGCACGCCGGTGCTCGTGTGCGGCAAGAAGGCCCGTATCGCGGGCCGCGTCTCGATGGATCTCATCACTGTCGATCTGACCGACGTGCCCGAAGCGGTGGTCGGCAGCCCGGTCGTTCTCTGGGGCCAGGGCCTCCCGGTCGACGACATCGCGCATGCGGCGTCGACGGTGGGCTACGAGCTGCTTTGCGCCGTCGCGCCGCGCGTGCCGTTCGTCGTGAGCAACGTTCCGCGGATCGACCTCGAACTGTAGGAGTCTCGCCGTGTACATCGTGGTTACAGGAGCCGCCGGATTCATCGGCGCCAATCTCGTCAAGGGACTCAACGCGCGCGGCGAGTCGCGCGTGATTGCCGTCGACAACCTTGCGAAGGCGGACAAGTTCACGAACCTCGTCGATTGCGAGATCGCCGATTACGTCGACAAGGACGAGTTCGTCGCGCGACTCGCCGACGGCGACTTCGACGACGACATCGCGGCGGTTCTGCATCAGGGCGCGTGCTCCGACACGATGGAGACCGACGGCCGCTACATGATGCGCAACAACTATCGGTACTCGGCCTCGCTGCTCGACTGGTGCCAGAACAACGACGTTCCGTTCATCTACGCGTCGAGCGGCGCCGTCTACGGCGGCAGCACGACGTTTCGCGAGGAGCGGCGGTTCGAGCAGCCGCTCAACGTCTACGGCTATTCGAAGTTCCTGTTCGACCAGCGCGTGCGGCAGATGCTGCCGGAGCGTACCGCGCAGATCGCCGGATTCCGCTACTTCAACGTCTACGGACCGCGCGAGCAGCACAAGGGACGCATGGCCTCGATCGTGTGGCAGCTTCGCAACCAGTACGCAGCCGAGCGCCACGTCCGCCTGTTCGAAGGCTCGGGAGGCTATGCCGCGGGCGAGCAGCTCCGCGACTTCGTATTCGTCGACGACGTCGTCAACGTCAATCTCGACTTTCTCGACCATCCCGAGCGCAACGGCATTTTCAACCTGGGGAGCGGCAAGGCGACGACGTTCAACGCGGTGGCCGCCGCGACGATCAACGCCTTTCGGCGCGCCGCGGGCGAGCCGCAGCGCTCGGTCGGCGAGCTGGTCGCCGACGGCGCGATCAAGTACATACCGTTCCCGCCGGCGCTCGCCGGCAAGTACCAGAGCTTCACCGAAGCCGATCTCACGCGGCTTCGCAGCGCGGGTTACCGCGCGCCGATGCAGTCGGTCGACGAAGGTGTGGCGCGCTACATCGAACGGCTGATTTCAAAGCCCGAGCCCTCCGCGTAGCTTCGATTACCGCACGGCCAGGATCGCGCATCGGGCGCGACGTCCGGTTCGCCGTGCAGCTTTCGAACGACGATGGAGGCATCATGCAACGACTGCTGTTGGCTTTCGCGTTTGCGCTGTGGTCGGGCGCCGCGCTCGCCGCGCTCAATCTCAACACCGCGACGAAGGAAGAGCTGATCGCGCTACCCGGAATCGGCCCGGCGAAGGCGCAGGCGATCCTCGACTACCGCAATGCGCATGGCGGCTTCAAATCCGTCGAGGAGCTCAAGGACGTCAAGGGCATCGGCGCCAAGCGCTTCGAAAAGTTGAAGGGCGAGCTGACCGTCGCGCCGGCAAAGCCCGGGGCGCGGGCCGCCGACAAGGGAGGCGCCGCACCGCAGCGCACTGCGAAGGGCGAGGTGTCGATGGCAGCGAAGGGCGAGCAGGCGTCAGCAAAGCCCTGACGCGTCCCAAAGGGGTTCCCGTCACCACCGGGTGCGTCGCGCTTGCCCCTCCAGGGGTCAACCCGTAACATCCACGCCGCGTTAATGTCCCCGCGCCAGAACGGTTTGGGCGCCGGTGCGGCGCACCCGCTCATCACCCTATAACGGAGAACCTCATGAAACGCATTTTGCTGTTCTTTTGTACGTTGTTCTTATCAGCGATGGCGCTTGCCGCCGTCAATATCAATACTGCCACCAAAGAGGAGCTCGACGCGCTTCCGGGAATCGGCCCGGTCAAGGCGCAGGCGATCCTCGACTATCGCAAGGCGAACGGACCTTTCAAGACGCCCGAAGACATCATGAAAGTGAGCGGGATCAAGGAAGGCGAGTTTTCGAAGCTCAAGGGGCTGATCTCGGTGTCCGGCGCAACCACCCCGCCTGCGGCGCCCGCCAAGGCGGCGGCGCCGGCGACGACCGCCGCTCCAGCAACGGCAGCCGCCCCGGCAACCACGGCCGCTCCCGCCCCCGCGGCGACGCCCGCGGCGCCGGCGAAGTCGGACGCTGCGAAGACCGCTGCTCCGGCGACCACCGCCGCGGCGGCGCCCGCCATGACGGAAAAGGAGAAGGCAGCCGCGGATAAGAAGGCGGCCAAGGAAAAGGCAG
>DASSGI010000198.1:0-15626 GCA_035857655.1 Casimicrobiaceae bacterium
AGCCCCTTTTGGGGTGATTCGATTGTGGACCCTGCCACCGCGCCGGCAAGCGCTCTCCGAGCGAAAGCCGTGTAGGATTTCTCCTACGCCGTTTGTCTCACGGTGTAAGACATTGGCTGGGCGAAGTCGCGTCTCAGCCCCGGCATGACGCGAGGTGCCGCAGTTTGACGAACGCGAGCCCGGCCATGACGGCGTCGTCGATGGCGTTGTGTGCCTCGCGCAGCGGCAAGCCGAGATCGGTCATCATCGTCGCGAAGCGAAGGTCGATGTTGCCACCCTGCTCGTGCGAGGGCAGCTGTCGGTTCTTGTAGTCGTAATACATCGCCGAGACCTCGATCTTGTGCTGCGGAAGGTGAACGCCGAGGATCGGCCACATTTCGCGGTTGAGCATCGCGACGTCGAACTCGAGGTAATAGCCGACGAGCGGCCGGCTGCCGATGAAATCGAGGAGTTGCCGGATCGCCGCCTCGGGTTTCACGCCTTGCGCGACGTCACGCTCGCGAAGCCCATGAATGCGGACGCTCTCCGCGGAGAGCGCGCGGTCAGGCCGCACGACGATTTCGAGGCGCTGGCTCGTCAGGAGGCAACGGCCGACGATGCGCACGGCGCCGATCGACACGATCCGGTCGCGATGCACGTCGAGGCCCGTCGTCTCGCAATCGAGCGCGACCCACTCGTTGTCGGGCGGCGGATCATAGATGAACGAAAAGTGCGCGTCGGTCAGGTGATAGAGAAGCCAAGCGCGGCGCAGCGGATCGATGAAGCGCCTCACACGGACTCCTGGTGAAACTGGAAGCGCACCAGCGTTTTGAAGCGTTTGACGACGGCCATCGCGTCTTTCAGCAGGTCGCGCTCGACGCTGGTCAGCCGATCGACATGCACACCTCCGGTCACAACCTTGCCGGTCTCTACCTCGGCAAGTCCCGCCTTCAGCTTGACGCCCATCATGAAATGCAGGCTGTCGGCGAGATCCGTCGCGACGTCCGGGGGAAGGCGTCCGGCGGCGACCAGCGCATCCAGGCGCGCCACCGTGCCCGTTGCCGCGACGTGGTCGCGCAGAGCGAGGCTCCGCACCCCGTGAACGATTGGAAAGATGCCGAGCTTCTTCAAGTCGAGCACGCGCTTCTCGTTCTCTCCCGCAAGCAGCAGCCGGTTCCACCATCCGCCCGATTCGTCGGGAAACGAGTCGATCGCAGTCGAGAAGCGCCCGAGCAACGCGTCATCTTTGGACACGAGCCGATCGACCTCGCCGCGGACCGCCGTCAGCAGCGCGGCATCCCCGGCGACCGCGCGCGCGTCGATGAAAATCGCGAGCGCCATCATGCTTTCCGCGTCCGGCCGCGTCAGCCATGTGCGAACCATAGTCGTAAAATCGCTGACCCTCTTTCGCCACGCGGGATTCGACACCATGATGCCGCCGGGACAGTCGGGGTATCCGAAATCGCGCAGCGCCACAGAGAAGCGCTCGCATGCATGCGCTATTTCGTCTTCATCGACCGCGGTTCCGTCACGAGTGACGAGCCCGTTGTCCTGGTCAGTCTTAAGAAGCTGCTCGCCACGCCCTTCGCTTCCCATCACGAACAGGCAGCTGTCTGCCTGCAGCGCTGGCGACGCGACGAGCTGCCACGTTCGCTCGAAGAGCTTCGCGTTCAGCGCCTGGACGAGCGTTCCAATCTGTCCGACGCGCGCGCCACCGCGATAGAGCAGCGCGATCAGTTTCGTCACCTTGGCGGTCGCCGCCTTCAGCGCGCCGAGATCCTCCGCCTGGACGATCTGTACGGTGATGAGATACGAGTGATTGGACAGGAAGCTCAGGAGATCGAGTTGCTCGAGCAGCCCGTCGACGCGATCGCCGTCGGCAACGACCAATCTATGGACCTGGTGCTGGATCATCAGCGCGAGCGCGTCGAACAGCGGCGCGTGCGGCGCGATCGTCACGATAGGAAAGCTCGCGATCTCTCGAACGGGAATCGTCGTGAGCGGCCGGCCGTCGACGATCGCGCGCTGCAGCCCGGTGTTGGTGAAGATGCCGAGCCGATCTCCATCGCGTACGAGGACGCTCGACGCGCGGCGCGCGTGCATCAACGTCGCGACGCCGACGATGTCGGTGGCCCCATCGACGACATGCGCCGGCCGCAGGAATGCCTCGCGGACGCGCGACATCGTCAGCGCATGAACTTCGCGCTGGCTACCTCGCTGGGCGAGCGCCGATAGCTTGTTCGACAAGTCCGAAAACAGCAGCGCGCCGAACGTCGCGTTGCTGGAGATCAGTGCGTTGACCGCGAACTTCGCGAGCTGGTAGGCGAGCATCTCCTCGGTGGCGACGAACCTGCTGCTCGCGCGACCAGCCACGAGCGAGCGGCCGTCGAAGCAGTCGTTCGGCCCGTAGGTCGCGACAGGTTCGTCGCCTTCGAGCTGCGACACGTGCCCTTTGATGACGATGAACAGGTGCCCAGGCTCGACGCCGGGCTCGAGGATCGTCTGGCCTTCGGGAAAGTACGCGATGTCGACGTTGTCGCGAACGATCTGCTGCTCGGCCGCGTCGAGGCAGTCGAACGGGGACGCCGAGAAATCAAATGCGTTGGGCATCAGGCAAGTTATCGGTATTTCGCCGAATCCTACCTTAGTCGTGCAATCGAGTTACCATTGCCGCCGGGGCCACTGATCCATCTGTGTCCCGTCCGATTCCGACGACGTACCCATAAAAGGGAGGGTCCATGGCCGTCGATCCCGCCGCTCGCGTCGCGAGCGATCCGAAATACCAGGAACTCAAGGCGAAGCGTTCACGCTTCGGCTGGTGGCTGACGTTGGCAATGCTGGTCGTCTACTACGGGTTCATCCTGCTGGTGGCTTTCAACAAGCCGTTTCTTTCGACGCGAATCGGCGAAGGCGTGACGACGATCGGGATGCCGATCGGGTTTGGCGTGATCATCTTCACGATCGTGATTACCGCGATCTACGTGCGCCGTGCGAACGGCGAATTCGATGCGTTGACCGACGAGATCGTCAACAGGGCGCTCAAATGAATCGCCGTCGAACGAACACCTTCCCCCCGTCCCGCCTGAGTGGATCGGCCGCTGCGTTCGCGCTCCTCGCTGTTGCCGGCCTCGCCGTGGCGGCAGGGCCCGACCTCGGCCAAGCGCAGAAGCAGGCGACCAACTGGACCGCGATCACGATGTTTGCCGTGTTCGTCCTGGCGACCCTATACATCACGAAATGGGCAGCCAAGCGGACGAAGTCGGCAGCCGACTTCTATACGGCAGGCGGCGGAATCACCGGATTTCAGAACGGCCTGGCGATTGCCGGCGACTACATGTCGGCCGCGTCGTTCCTCGGGATTTCCGCGGCGGTGATGACCGGCGGATTCGACGGGCTCATGTACTCGATCGGGTTCCTCGTCGGCTGGCCGGTCGTGACGTTCCTGCTCGCCGAGCGTCTGCGCAACCTCGGAAAGTTCACGTTCGCCGATGTCGCGGCGTTTCGCTTCGACCAGACTCCCGTGCGCATCTTCGCGGCGTCCGGAACGCTCTTCGTCGTCGCTTTCTATCTGATCGCGCAAATGGTCGGCGCGGGCCAATTGATCAAGCTTCTTTTCGGCCTCGAATACTGGATCGCGGTCGTCATCGTCGGCGGACTGATGATGGTCTACGTGCTGTTCGGCGGGATGACGGCGACCACGTGGGTGCAGATCATCAAGGCATGCCTGCTGCTCGCCGGCGCTACGTTCATGGCCTTCATGGTTTTGTTAAGCTTCGGATTCAGCCCCGAAGCGATGTTCGCGAAGGCCGTCGAAATCAAGACAGGTATCGCGACCGCGGCAGGGCAGCCGCCAGCAGAAGCGGCAAAGGCCGGTTTCTCGATCATGGGCCCGGGCGGATTCATCAAGGATCCGATCTCGGCGATCAGCTTCGGCATGGCGCTGATGTTCGGCACCGCGGGCCTGCCGCACATCCTCATGCGTTTCTTCACCGTGCCGAACGCGAAGGAGGCGCGAAAGTCCGTGCTGTGGGCCACCACGTGGATCGGCTACTTCTATCTGCTGACCTTCATCATCGGCTTCGGCGCGATTACCTTCGTGCTGACCAATCCGGAATTCCTCGACACCAAGGGTGGACTGCTTGGCGGCGGGAACATGGCGGCGGTCCACCTCGCGAACGCCGTCGGCGGCAACGTGTTCCTGGGCTTCATCTCGGCGGTCGCGTTCGCGACGATCCTCGCGGTCGTCGCCGGCCTCACGCTGTCGGGCGCCTCGGCGGTGTCGCACGACCTCTACTCGACGGTGGTCAAGAAAGGGCGCGCGGACAGCAAATCCGAGCTTAAGGTCTCGCGCGTCACTACGATCGTTCTCGGCGTCGTTGCGGTGCTTCTCGGCATCGCGTTCGAGAAGCAGAACATCGCGTTCATGGTGAGCCTCGCGTTCGCGGTCGCCGCGTCGGCAAACTTCCCGGTGCTGCTGATGTCGGTGCTGTGGAAGGACTGCACGACCCGCGGCGCAGTGATCGGCGGCTTCCTCGGGCTGGTGTCGTCGGTCGTCCTGACGATCGTCTCGCCGGCGGTGTGGGAAGCGACGCTCGGCAACCCGAAAGGCTCGGCGCTCTTTCCCTATGCGTCGCCTGCGCTCTTTTCGATGACGATCGGGTTCGTCGGCATCTGGCTCTTCTCGATCCTCGACAAGAGTCCCCGGGCACAAGCTGACCGTGCGGGATTCCTCGCGCAGCAGGTGCGCTCGGAGACGGGAATCGGCGCGGCGGCGGCGTCAGCGCACTGAGGCCCGAACACGGCATAAGCCCGGAGGCGCCCCCGGTCTCGTCAAGGCCGGAGCGTATGCGATTCTCGGCGCCCGGCGTTCGGGAATTTGTCAACCATGTTGACGAATTCCGCGCGCGACCTCCGCTAGTCGACCGTCGCCCCGGTCTCCTTCGCGATCTTCCCCCACTTCGCCGCCTCGGCCTTGACGAAGGTCGCGAAATTCGCCGGCGTGTCGCCGACGAACTCGGAGCCCGTGTCCTTCAACACCTGCCGGTAGTCGGGCCCCTTCATGACTTTGAGCGTCGCTGCGTTGAGCTTTGCGATCACGTCCGGAGGCGTCTTCGCCGGCGCGAAGAAGCCGTACCACGCGTAGGATTCGAAGCCTGGCATTCCGGCTTCGGCGAACGTCGGCACGTCGGGCAGCTCCGGCGCGCGCTTCGCGCTCGTCACCGCGATCGCTCGCAGCTTTCCGCCCTTGATGTGCTGCACGATCGCGATCGTGCTGTCGAACATCAGCGGTACATGGCCGCCGAGAAGATCGGTGATCGCCGGCGCCGATCCCTTGTACGGCACGTGGGTCATCTCGAGCTTCGCTGTGGTCTTGAAGAGCTCGCCGGTGAGGTGCTGCGGCGTGCCGTTGCCCGACGACGCGTACTGGATGTCGCCCTTCTTCGATTTGATGTACGCGATCAGCTCCTGCAGGTTCTTCGCCGGCACCGACGGGTTTACCGCGAGTACGAGCGGCACGCGCAGCAGGTTGGTGATCGGCGCGAGGTCCTTCTGAGCGTCGAACGGCATCTTCTTGTAGATGCTCTGATTGATGACGATCGGCGCGCTCGACGTGATCAGCAGCGTGTAACCGTCGGGGGCCGCTTTCGTCACGAGCTCCGTGCCGATGTTGCCGCCGGCACCGCCGCGGTTGTCGATGATGAACGGCTTGCCGAGCTCGTCCTGCAGTCCCTTCGCCATCGGTCGCGCTGCGATGTCCGATGGCCCGCCGGGTGGCCAGGGCACGATGATCGTCGCCTGCTTCGTCGGATACGACTGCGCCGAGGCGATCGACGACAGCAAGCACAACGCCGCCGTTCCGAGCAGATACTTCAGCGGATTGCGACCGTTTGCCATACGAGCCCTTTCTTTTCGCTTTGCGGGAACCGCTGACGATAGCGCGGTTTTCGCCTTCTGGAAACCGCGGCGGCGGCGTTTCCCAGCCTGCGGGCCGCATGAGTTATCCTCCTCCGACGACGGACACGCTTCGAAGGGGTCGTCACCATGCTGACGAAGGACAAGACACACTCGGCTGACGCCGCGAAAGCTCGCTCGGCCTCCTCCGCGAAGGCCCAGGAAGCCTTGCAGTATCAATCGGGCTTCGGCAACGAGCTCGCGACCGAAGCGTTGCCGGGTGCGCTTCCCGCCGGCCGCAATTCGCCGCAGCGCTGTCCGTACGGCCTCTATGCCGAGCAGCTCTCGGGCGCGGCGTTCACAGCGCCGCGCAGCGACAACCGGCGCTCGTGGCTCTACCGAATCCGGCCCGCCGTCGCGCACAAGCCGTTCCGGAAGATCGACAGCGGCCGGTTCGTGAGCTCGTTCGACGAGGTCGTGACACCGCCGAGCCAGCTTCGGTGGAGCCCGCTGCCCCTTCCCGACAAACGCACCGATTTCATCGACGGCATCGTCACGATGGCGGGAAACGCGGCGTGCGGGATTCACATCTACACGGCGAACGCGTCGATGGTCGATCGCTATTTCTACGACGCCGACGGCGAGCTGCTGATCGTCCCGGAGCGCGGAAAGCTCACGCTCGCGACCGAAATGGGCATCGTCGAAGTGGAGCCCAACGAGATCGCCGTCGTTCCGCGCGGCGTCCGGTTTCGCGTCGAGCTCCCCGACGGATCCGCTCGCGGCTACATCTGCGAAAACTATGGCGCGCTGTTCCGCCTTCCCGACCTGGGCGTGATCGGATCGAACGGACTCGCGAATCCGCGCGACTTCCTGACGCCGACCGCCGCCTACGAGGACCGCGACGCGGCTTCAGAGCTCGTCGCGAAATTCTGCGGCGAGCTCTGGTCGGCCGAGATGGATCACTCGCCGCTCGACGTCGTCGCCTGGCACGGCAACTACGCGCCGTACAAGTACGACCTGCGCCGCTTCAACACGATCGGCTCGATCAGCTTCGATCATCCGGACCCGTCGATCTTCCTCGTGCTGCAGTCGCGCTCCGCGACGCCCGGCGTCGACACGATCGACTTCGTGATCTTTCCACCGCGCGTCCTCGTCCAGGAGAACACGTTCCGCCCGCCGTGGTTCCACCGGAACATCGCGAGCGAGTTCATGGGTCTCGTCACCGGTCAGTACGACGCGAAGGCCGAAGGCTTCGTCCCCGGCGGCGCGTCGCTGCACAACTGCATGTCGGGCCACGGTCCCGACGCCGAGACGTTCGACAAGGCATCCGAGGCCGACACGTCGAAGCCGCAGTACCTTCGCGACACGATGGCGTTCATGTTCGAGTGTTCGGCAATCATCCGGCCGACGCGCCACGCGCTCGAGTCGAGCGCGCTGCAGCGCGACTACTGGAAGTGCTGGCAGGGGCTCGAGAAGCGCTTCGATCCAGCGAAGCCTTGAACGTCGGTCCCCGCGAATCCCTGCGAGCGTGAACACGAAGCTCGACGTCTGCATCGTCGGCGCCGGCGCGGTCGGCGGCTTCATCGCCGCGCGCCTTGCGGCAGCGGGCGCAGCGAACGTCAGCGCAATCGCTCGCGGAGCGACGCTCGCGGCGTTGCGCGAGCATGGCTGGCGGCTCGATCAGGACGGCAAGGTGACTAGCGTGCGCGCAACCGCGACCGACGATGCGCGCGCGCTCGGCCGTCAGGATCTCATCGTCGTTGCCGTCAAGGCGCAAGGGTTGCCCGCAGTCGCGCCCGCGATCGCCGCGATGCTCGGCGGGCAAACGATCGTGCTGCCGGCGATGAACGGCGTGCCGTGGTGGTTCTGTCGCAACGTTCCGGCGATCGGCGACGCGCCGCTCGCGAGCGTCGATCCGGGCGGAAGCATTGCCGCCGCGATTCCGCTTCGTCACGTGCTGGGCTGCGTCGTTCACGCGAGCACGGCGAGCCCCGAGCCGGGTCTCGTGCGTCATGTTCGCGGCCAGGGTCTCATCATCGGCGAGCCCGCTGGAGGCAAGTCCGCGCGTGCGGCGCGCGTCGCAGAGGTCCTGTCCCGTGCGGGTTTCGATGTCACGGTGTCCGCCGACATCCGCTACGACATCTGGTACAAGCTCTGGGGAAATCTCACGATGAATCCGGTCTCCGCGCTGACCGGAGCGTCGAGCGATCGCGTCCTCGCCGATCCGCTGGTGCGGGAGTTCTGCGTTGCGGCGATGCGCGAGGCGGCGGCGATCGGCGAGCGCATCGGCAGTCGAATCACCGAGACACCGCAGGACCGCCAGGAAGTCGCACGCAAACTGGGCGCGTTCAAGACGTCGATGCTGCAGGACGTCGAAGCGGGCCGGATGATCGAGCTCGACGGGATCGTCGGCGCCGTCGCCGAAATCGGCCGGAGGCTCATGCTTCCGACGCCGAACATCGATGCGCTGCTCGGCCTGACGCGACTCTTCGCGCGCGTGAAAGGACTCTACCCCGACTCGCCGTCTTTGCTGAGCTCGCGCTAGCGTATTCTTGGCGATCCGGGGATCGAGAGATCGAAATGGCCGACCTGTTCGACAATCCGATGGGCCTGATGGGATTCGAGTTCGTCGAATTCGCCTCTCCGTCGCCCGAGATGCTGGAGCCCGTGTTGGCGCGGCTCGGCTTTGCGAAGGTGGCGGTGCATCGCTCGAAGGACGTCGCGCTGTACCGGCAGGGCCGCATCAACTTCATCGTCAACAACGAGAAGCCGAGCGTCGCGTCGTACTTCGCTGCCGAGCACGGTCCGTCGGCGTGTGGGATGGCGTTTCGCGTGCGCAACTCGCACAAGGCGTTCGCCCGCGCGCTCGAGCTCGGTGCGCAGCCGATGGACATGCCGACCGGACCGATGGAGCTGCGGCTTCCGGCGATCAAGGGCATCGGCGGCGCACCGCTCTACCTGATCGATCGATTCGAGGAAGGCCGCTCGATCTACGACATCGACTTCGAGTGGATCGAAAGCGTCGACCAGCATCCGAAGGGGCACGGGCTCGAGATCATCGATCACCTCACGCACAACGTCTATCGCGGCCGGATGGCGTACTGGGCGAGCTTCTACGAGCGGATCTTCAACTTCCGCGAGGTCCGCTACTTCGACATCAAGGGCGAGTACACGGGACTGACGTCGAAGGCGATGACGGCGCCGGACGGCAGGATCCGCATCCCGCTGAACGAGGAAGCCTCGCGGACGACGGGACAGATCGAGGAGTTCCTGATGCAGTACAACGGCGAAGGCATCCAGCACATCGCGCTCTTGTCCGCCGATCTGTTCGCGACCGTCGACAGTCTGCGCAACGCCGGTGTCGCATTGATGACGCCTCCGCCGGCGACGTATTACGAAATGCTCGCCGAGCGCCTGCCCGGACACGGCGAGCTCGTCGACGAGCTTGCCTCGCGCGGAATCCTCCTCGACGGCACGACCGCCGGGGGAACGCCGCGGCTACTGCTTCAGATCTTTTCGCAGACGCAACTCGGACCCGTGTTCTTCGAGTTCATCCAGCGCAAGGGCGACGAGGGCTTCGGCGAAGGCAACTTCAAGGCGCTCTTCGAGTCGATGGAACGCGACCAGCTGCGCCGCGGAGTGCTTACGACGCAGTAGTCGACTGCCGGTTTCGCTTGCCGTTGCTTTGCCGGGGATTGGTCGTCCCGTTCTTGCGAACGCCCTCGAGACCGTAACGTACGAATTTCATGTACGCGTCGATGACCCATTTCGGCAGCTCGCCCTTGCCGCCCTTGTCGTCGTCGCCGGGCAGGAAGCGCAGCGCGAGATAGCCGCGCGCCGCCATCAGGATGTACGCGATCACCTCGAGCTCGCGCTCCTGATAATCGCCGAACTCGCCCTCGCGCAGCGAACGCTCGAGGAACTTCATGTAGCCGCTCGAAACGTTCTCAAAGTGCCGCTTGTAGCCGTTCGGAGCGAAGTTCTCCGCCTCGTTCAGGATCCGGTAGAACTCCGGTGCCTTGCGCAGAAACGAAAAGAACGCGCACATCGAGCGCTCTTCGAGCTCGGCGAAGCTGTTTCCTCCCAGCGACTCCGTCCGGACGTGCGCAAGCATCCGCTCGCCGAGCGCGGGCAGCAGCTGTTCGAGGAGATCCTGGCGGGACTCGAAATAGTTGTAGAACGTTCCCTGAGCGACGCCCGCCTTCTGCGTGATCAGCGCGACCGACGCCTCGGCATAGCCGACCTCGCCGACGACCTCGGCAGCGGCTTCGAAGAGCCGTGCGCGAATCGCCTCCGACTGCTCCGCGCGGCTTCGCCGCGGCCGGCGCCCGACCGCTGCCCGTGGGGAATCGGCGACCGGACCGCCGACCTTTTCTCCTTCCGGCTCCATCTCTCTGTCTTCCTCCATTGCCTGATCTCGCTTTCCTGTCCAGTGTTGCGGCGGGCACCAGCGCCCGAAATGCCCTGCTCCCCGTCGGGCGAACGTTGAATCATGAATCGCCGTTCATCTTAAGTGACCGGAAACGGCCTGTCAAGCCCCTTCGCCCAACTGTTTTGGGGGCCCCGGGGGGCCGGAATGGCGCCCGCGGGCGCGCGGCCGCGCCGAACCCTGGCCAGGCGCAATCCCGCGCGGGACATCGACGGCGCCAGGGCTTTTCATCTCCGCATGTAGATCGGACTTGCCTCGGAGCCCCGTCGCGTTCGGACGCTAGAATCGCGCTGGTGGCATGTCGCTGAGGCTCGTGAATGCACGACGGCGAGACCGGGAAAACAACGAAGCTGCGTGAAGTGCTCGAACCCTTCGGGCCCCTATCGGCGAGCACGATCTGGAAGCGTGTTGCCGAAGCCTATGCGCACGCCGGCCCGGAGATCTGGTCGCCGGTGCCGGCAGCCGTCACGGGCAACGCGTTCGTCGGCGACACGTTCGCCGCAGCGCTCGAGGCGTGGCTTCTCGATCAGCGCGATGCGGTGGATGTGCGCGAGCCGCTGTATGTGCTGGAGCTCGGCGCCGGAACCGGGATGTTCAGCCACCCGTTCGTTACCGCGATTGCGCACCGCCGCGCGAACGGCACGTTTCCGCATCCGCGCGTCGTCCTCGTTCTCTGCGATCAGTCCGAGATGCGCTTCGACGCGTGGGCCGAGACGAACGTGCTCGCGAAGCACGTCCGCTCGGGCGCGATCGACTTCGCGACGCTGAGCGTCGACGAGCGGGGCACCTTCGAGCCGATCGTTCTCAAGTATACGGGCGCATCGCTCGCAGCGCCAGTTAATCCGCTGGTCGTCGTCGCCAACTATTTCTTCGATTCGATTCCCACCGACGCCTTCCGCGTGCGCAAGGGCAAGCTCTTCGAAGCGCGCACGCGCTTCGTGCGCGTCAGCGACGCGCCGGGCTTCGAGGGATTCCAGAACGAGGAGCAGATAGTCGAGGTCGGCGCCGCGCGCTACGGTGACGCCCTGCTCGACGGCGTGCTCGCCGGATACGCGCGCGACTTCGCCGAGGCGTCGGTGCTGATGCCGATCGCTGGGATCCGTGTCGTCAATGCGCTACAGAAGCTGAGCGTCGGGCGGCTGCTGCTGCTCGGGCTCGACAAGGGCATCACCACGCGCGGGCGCGTCGAGGGCTGGTTCGATCAGCCGTTCGTCGCTCACAGCGGCGTGTTCTCGTATCTCGTCAATTTCGACGCGATGCGCCGGTGGTTCGAAGCCAAGGGCGGGTTTGCGATATGTGCTCGGGCAAGGACGATCGCGCGCTCGTCGCCTTCGCGGGCGTGGTTTCTCGGACCTGCGCCGCCGTCACGCCATCTTGGGCGCTATTTCATCGATCAGATCGATTCGGTCGACGCTTTCAACGCATTCACTTCGTTCGCGCATGGGATCCACGAGCTGCCCAAGCTCACGAAAGCGGCGGGCGTCGGGCCGCTGTTCGATCTGCTCGCGAGAATGCGCGGGGATCCCGACGCGTTCGCGGCGATCGCGCACATTACCGACGACGTGATCGCCCAGGCCGATGACGGCATCCGCACGCTCGCCGTGAGCCTGGCGGAGGCCGCGAAACAGAATTTCTATTCGCCGCGCTTTCACAACGACGTCTTCTATTGGTCGGGGCGCCTGTACTACGCGCTCGACGACTACGCTGCGGCCGAGCGCGACTTCGAGGCGTCGGTCGCGGCGTTCGGCAAGCGCAGCCATGCGCGCTTCTTCCTCGGCGCGATCGCCGAGAAGCGAGGCTTTGCCGAGACCGCGCTCGGCCACTACGAGCGCCACCGCACCGTGTCGCCCGACAGCGAAGTGACGCGCGGCGCGATTCGCCGGATGCGCGAGAAGCTGACCCGCGGTGGCGGAAAGTCTCCGCGCGCCAGCGCGTCCTGAATCGGTCTTTCGTCCCTCGAGCTCCGCCAGCGACTCGACGGTCGCAGCGATATCGCTGCATTTGTGTGCACCTAAGCCGCGCCGACGTACCCGATGCCTCGGGCCATCAGCGCCGCGCACAGGATCAAGCCGACGAGCGCGATCAACTCCCAGCGAATGACACGGCGTATCGCCTGCAGCTTCCCCG
This sequence comes from Casimicrobiaceae bacterium, assembly GCA_035857655.1. Lineage (GTDB taxonomy): Bacteria > Pseudomonadota > Gammaproteobacteria > Burkholderiales > Casimicrobiaceae > CAIWHR01. Next base: position 12,428 of record DASSGI010000198.1, read on the forward strand.
CATCGAAGGCCGGGACGGATCCCTGCCGCAACGGCTGCCGCCACGACAGGAAATGGCGCGTCGGATAGATCGAAAGCAGCCCGACGGCCGCGAAGAGCGAGATCTTGATGATGAACGGGATGCTGTGAAAGTAGTACGACGCGCCTTTCTCGAAGAAGAACACGCGCAGGAAACCCACAACGAGGATCGTGCCTGCCGCCGCGCCATAGATTGCGTCGATGGCGAGGAGTCGCCGTGCGTTCGACGGCTTCATCCCGCTGCGAACGAGGACGAGCTCGACGGCCAGCGCGCTCACGAGCGCGAACGCGGCGAGGTGGTGGAGGAACGCGAATAGCGCGGACATCGGAGCTCAGCCGTCGATGACGGTCCAAGCCGCCAGTGCCGCGAGCTTTTGATCGCGTCCCCACGGGGCGGCGGCGAGCTTGCCGACCTTCGAGGGATCGAGCTTCGCCGGAGAAATCACGCGTACCGCGATTCCGCACGCCTCGCGCAGGACGTCACGGTAGAAGCATCCTTCGGCCGTGTGGATGCGCGGATGCGATGCAAGGATCGCGTCGAGATCGCCCGGGTCACCGGGCTTGGCGACGATCGCGCACGCGCGCACGTCGCCCGCGAGAAGCGGTGCGAGCGCGCGCGTCGCATTTGCGACTGCCCTTTCCCGCGTGCTCGCGATCCACTCCCCCGCTGCGGCGCGCTGCATCTCCGCCGCACGGTGAAAGCAGAAACGATCCGCGTCGCCGAGAATCTCGATCACTTCATTCGCAACGATCGTCGGCTCCGACATCGAGCCGCCGACGACCACGCACGCTGCCCATCCGGTATGGACGCTGATGCCAAGCGCACGGTGCACGGGTTCGCCGACCCTTCGCGTTCTCGGATGAATTCCTCCCGCGATTATGCGCTGGAGGAAGCGACCCGACTCGACGAGCCCAACGCGCCGCCGATTAGGCAGGCTTTCGCCAGTGTCGGAGCAGAATCACGAACGTGACGTAGTGCGTTACGAGAAGCGTCGGTACCCAGAATGCCGGAATCCAGTATGCAGGGCCCATGAAAGGCGCGGCGCCGTAGTAGGTCGCCAGCACAATCGCATTGAGGAGATCGATCGAGCCCTCGATCGAAAAGATCCACACCAACGGGCGCGCCGCTTTCGAATTGCTCGCGACGGCCGGAATCGCAGCCAGCGCGAGCGCCGCCGCCAGAAGGTCGCCGAACGCAGCCGGGTAGGCGAATTGCGCGGGTATTCCCGGATAGATGGCACCCGGGGCGAGAAACATCAGCCCCAGGTGCCTCATTGCGTGCAGCAGCAGGATCGGCAGCAGAACCGCCCTTGGATCGATCTCGTGCAGTCTCGGAAGCAGATAGAGCCGCGCGCCAATCCAGAACACGAGCGTGCTCAGGACGAGATTCAGCGTGAGGATGTTCATGATGCCTCCTCTTGGGTGGTATCGCCTCGCGGCCAAACCACCCGATGCGTTCACGCGAACGCTCAAACCATCTCGAGCGCCAGTGCGATCCCCTGCCCTCCTCCGATGCAGAGCGTGACGATGCCGCGCTTCAGCCCGTCGCGAGCCATCGAATGCAGCAGTCGCGTGGTCAGCACCGCACCGGTCGCACCGATCGGATGACCGTGCGCGATCGCGCCGCCCTCGACGTTGACGATGTCCTCGGGCAGCCCGAGCTCGCGCAGCACGGCAAGCGGCACGGCAGCGAACGCCTCGTTGATTTCAACGCGATCGACGTCCGTGATCCGCCAGCCTGCACGGTCGAGCGCCTGCTTGACGGCAGGCACGGGCCCGATCCCGAACAGCCCGGGCTCGACCGCTGCGACACCGTACGCCTTGAGACGCGCGATCGGTTCGATCCGATTCTTCTCGGCGAACGTGCTGTCGACGACGATGACCGCCGCCGCCCCTGAGTTGAGTCCCGGCGCGTTGCCCGCGGTGATCGTCCCGTCCTTGCGAAAGGCAGGCCTGAGCTTCGAGAGCACTTCGAGCGTCGTCTCCGGCCGGTTCGCTTCGTCGCGAGCGAAGATTTCCGGACCCTTTCGCCCCTTGATCTCGACGCCGACGATCTCGGCTTCGAATCGGCCTGCCGCCTGCGCGGCAGCAAACCGCTCCTGCGAACGCGCCGCCCAGCGATCCTGGTCCTCGCGCGTGAGGTGGTTGCGCGTCACGAGGTCCTCGGTGTGCCAGCCCGAGTGCTCGCCCGAGAACGCGTCGTTGAGTCCGTCGCGCAGCATGCTGTCGTAGATCTCGGCGTTGCCCATACGCTGACCCCAGCGTCCGCTCGGGAGCAGGTACGGAGCGCGGTCCATGTTCTCCATGCCGCCGGCGATCGCGGCATCCACGAGGCCAAGCGCTACCTCCTGCGCCGCCGAAGCGATCGCCTGCGCGCCGGAGCCGCAGACGCGATTGATGGTGAGCGCCGGCACGGCGACGGGAACGCCGCCTCCGATCGCAGCCTGCCGCGCGGGATTCATCCGGTTGCCGGCCTGGATCACGTTGCCCATCACCACGCTGCCGACGCGCGCCGGATCGAGTCCGGAACGGCGCAGCGTTTCGCGAACGGCGATCGCGCCGAGGTCGGTGGCCGGCGTGCCTTTCAATGATCCGTTGAATGTTCCGATCGCAGTGCGAACGGGTTGAGCCAGCAATACGTCTCGCGATGCCATGGTTCCCTCTCCTTCGGAGTCGGTGGATGTCACGCCGTCCGGTCGCGGTCGGACGCTGCCTCCGCGTAACCCGCGGCGTTTGACATATGCGTATATGCGCCTATAATGAGCGCATGTACGCCTAATGTCAAGCGACCTCGGAGAATATGCTCATGCCCGCCGACGCTGCATTGCGGATGCCCGATTGCAACTGCCTCGCGTTGCGCCAGGCAGCGCGTCACGTCACCCAGTTCTACGATCAGCACCTCGCGGCCACGGGACTGCGGACGACGCAGTTCTCGATCCTCGCGAAGCTCAAGGGACTCGGCCCGATGACGATCAACGCGCTCGCTCGGGAGCTCGTGATGGATCGCACGACGCTGGGGCGCACGATGCTTCCGCTCGAGCGCGACGGCCTGATCAGCATCTCCGACGGTGCGCGCGATCGGCGCAGCAAGGACCTTGCATTGACGAAGGCGGGCGCCGAACGGCTGCAGCGGGCGGCGAAGCTCTGGGCTGGCGCGCAAAAAACGTTCGACGCGAAGTTCG
>DASSGI010000199.1:0-2051 GCA_035857655.1 Casimicrobiaceae bacterium
AGCCGGGGCCAGACGACCGATGCGAAGAGCGCCGACCAGGTGAACGCGCTCCTGGCAAAGCTCGAGAAAGGGGCATCGGTGACGTTGCGGCTCAAGCGCGGCGACCAGGAATTCTTCGCGACGCTGAAGGCGAACGGCGAGTAAGCTAGCGGGGCGAGGCGAAGCCGAGCCAAGGCCCGAAGGGCGCGTCCGCGAGCGACCGAGCGCGGCCGACACGCAGCGCGCCGCACAACTGGCGAGTTGAGGAGGCAGCACGAGTGAGCAAACGGAGGCGCGAAGCGCACTCAGAAGTGCGGCTCACACTCCTCACCCGCGCGTACTGTCACCTCTGCGATGAGATGCTCGCCGCAGTCCGACCGATCGCGGCGTCGTATGCGGTGCCGATCGACATGATCGACGTCGACGCCGATCCGGCGCTCGAGGCCGCGTATGGCGAGCTCGTGCCGGTGCTCTTCGCCGGCAGCCCCACGACGGGTACCGAGCTCTGCCGCTATCGGCTCGACGCTGGGCGCGTCGCAGCGGCACTCGCAGCGGCGCTCGCAGATCTCGGCGCGCGCGCCGATCGAAGTCGCGCCGGCGGCTGAAATCCGCTAAAATTCAACGCGATTTCAGCGCGGGAAGGGGCACTATTCCGGTGCCCCTTTGTTTTGGACGCGCGCTACCGGCCGCCGACGTGGAGCTCATCCGCAACTTTTCGATCATCGCGCACATCGACCACGGCAAATCGACGCTCGCCGACCGCTTCATTCAGCGCTGCGGGGGTCTCACCGAGCGCGAGATGGGCGAGCAGGTGCTCGATTCGATGGAGCTCGAGCGCGAGCGCGGGATCACGATCAAGGCGCAGACGGCCGCGCTTGCCTACACCGCGCGCGACGGACGTACCTACAACCTCAACCTGATCGACACGCCGGGCCACGTGGACTTCGCCTACGAAGTCTCGCGCTCGCTCGCCGCCTGCGAGGGGGCGCTGCTCGTCGTCGACGTCTCGCAAGGGGTGGAAGCGCAGACGGTTGCGAACTGTTATACGGCGATCGAGCAAGGTGTCGCGGTCGTGCCCGTATTGAACAAGATCGACCTGCCTTCGGCCGAACCGGACCGCGTCATCGAGGAGATCGAGGACATCATCGGCATTCCGGCGCACGACGCGCTGCGGGCGAGCGCTAAGACCGGCGAAGGCATCGACGACATCCTCGAGGCGGTGATCGCGCGGATTCCGCCGCCGAAGGGGGATCCCGAGGCGCCGTTGCAGGCGCTCATCATCGACTCGTGGTTCGACAACTATGTCGGCGTCGTGATGCTCGTCCGCGTGATGCAGGGGACGCTGAAGCCGCGCGACCGGATCCTGCTCATGGCGACCGGCACCACGTACAACTGCGAGCAGGTCGGCGTCTTCACGCCGAAGTCCGTCGCGCGCGATTCGCTGTCGGCGGGCGGGGTCGGCTTCATCATCGCGGGGATCAAGGAGATCCACGCGGCGAAGGTGGGTGACACCGTCACGCTCGCCACGCGTCCGGCCTTAAAGCCGCTGCCGGGTTTCAAGGACGTCAAGCCGCAGGTCTTCGCCGGCCTCTATCCGGTGGAATCCAACCAGTACGAAGCGCTGCGCGACGCGCTCGACAAGCTCAAGCTGAACGACGCTTCGCTGCACTACGAGCCCGAGGTCTCGCAGGCGCTCGGCTTCGGCTTCCGCTGTGGTTTTCTCGGCCTGCTGCACATGGACATCGTGCAGGAGCGCCTCGAGCGCGAGTACGACATGGATCTCGTCACGACGGCGCCGACCGTCGTCTACCAAGTGTTGCAGCGCGACGGCACGCTCAATGAGATCGAGAATCCGTCGAAGCTCCCCGACCTCTCGCGCGTCGAGGAAATCCGGGAGCCCGTCATTACAGCCACGATCCTGATGCCGCAGCAGTACGTGGGCCCCGTGATCACGCTGACCACCGAGCGGCGCGGCATTCAGAAGAACATGCAGTACCTCGGGCGCCAGGTCATGCTCACCTACGAGCTGCCGCTCGCGGAGGTCGTGATGGACTTCTTCGACCGGCTGAAGT
>DASSGI010000200.1:0-5779 GCA_035857655.1 Casimicrobiaceae bacterium
TGCGGCGCTGCGCTACGGCCCCGTCGCCGTGCAAGCGGACACGACGCTCGAGCGAGCATCGGCGCTGTGGCGTCTGAAGCGCGCGCTCGATCTGGTTCCCTCGCCTGCGACGCTGCGCGCCTCGCGGGCGCCATCGCCGGCTTGAGCGCGGGTCACAGCAACGCCTCGCGGTCGAGCCCTCTGCGCTTCAGGCGATCGCGCAACTTCTCGAGCGCCTCGGCCTGGATTTGCCGGACGCGCTCGCGCGTGACGCCGATATCGCCGGCGAGCTCCTCGAGCGTCGCAACGTCGCGTCCGTTGAGTCCGTAGCGCCGTTCGATCACCGTGCGCTGACGTTCGTTGAGCTCTTCCAGCCACTGCCGCACCCAGCCCTCGATCGCCGCATTGTGCAGGACGAGCTCCGGCGCGAGCGCGTTCTCGTCGGCGAGCCCTTCGCCGATCGACCCGCCCCCGTCGCGATCGATCGGCGCGTCGAGCGAAGTCATCCGTTCGTTGAATCCGAGAACGCTGCGCACTTTCTCGATCGGCCTGTCGATCAGATGCGCAACGTCCTCGAGCGTGGCGTCTCGCCCGTCGGGCTGGGCGTGCATCTCGAGGTGCCGCAGCGCGCGCAGCACGACGTTCAGCTCCTTCACCACGTGCGCGGGGAGGCGGATCGTTCGCGACTGATTCATGATCGCGCGCTCGACGGCCTGCCGAATCCACCACGTCGCGTAGGTCGTGAAGCGGAAGCCCCGTTCGGCGTCGAATTTCCCGAGCGCGTGGATCAGCCCGAGATTGCCTTCCTCGATCAGGTCGGGAAGCGCGAGCCCGCGATTCGTATAGTGCTTCGCGATGCTGACGACGAGCCGCAGATTGTGCTCGATCAGGCGCTGCCGCGCCTCGAAACTTCCGCCGGCCATGGCTCTCGCGAGCGCGATCTCCTCTTCGGCGGTGAGCAGCACGTGCTGTCCGATCTCGTTCAGGTACATCTGCGTGACATCGTTGACGATGTCGGCACCGAGACCCGGCGCGGGCTCGGGCAGCGGCAGCTCCTGCGTGTATTGATCGGGCTCGGGGCGCGCCGGCGTCAGGTCGTCGTCGGCGTCCGATGGCGCGACGACCGCCGCCTCGTCGGGTTGCGCGATGCCCGGAAGTTCGGGGTCAATGTCGTCGCGAACGCGCGGCGAGCGTGACGTCATGCGGGCGGCAGGTACCGCAACGGGTCGACCGGCTTGCCCTGCCGGCGAATCTCGAAGTGCAGCTTGACCTGATCGGTGTCGGTGTTGCCCATCTCCGCGATCTTCTGTCCCTTGACGACCTGCTGGCCTTCCTTGACGAGGATGTCGCGGTTGTGCGCGTATGCCGACAAATACGAGTCGTTGTGCTTGATGATGATGAGCTTGCCGTAGCCGCGCAGGCCGCTGCCGGCGTAGACGACTTTCCCGCCGGCGCTCGCCGTCACCGGCTGACCGGCGGAGCCCGCGATGTCGATCCCCTTGAAGGTCGTCGAATCGGAGAATTGCGTGACGACCTTGCCCCTCGCCGGCCATGCCCAATCGAGCTTGCCGCCGTCGTCGGGCGGCGCGGTTGCGGGCTTTGGAACCGTCTTCGGTTCGACCGTCTTCGGCTCGGCGGGCCGCGGTTCGAGCGTCCTCGCTTCGGCGGCCATTGCTACGGACGGCGGCGGCGTCACGTCTGCGGGTGCGGGCGGAGCGGGAGACGCGACGCCCGCCGCGCGCTGGACGTCGCGCAGCGCCTGCTCGGAATACGGCTCCTTGATCGCCTTCGGCTGCGTCTTGTAGCTCTCGGTGTTGCGCCCGCCGGCAGCAGCCGCAGCAGACGCCGCTGCTGCGGGAGGCGCACCCGCTTCGCCTGACTGGACCGCCGGCGCCGATCGCAGCGGCATCGTCTGCACGCCCGTCGTGGTCGCAGGCCCAGCGCCCGGAGGCGAGACTCGGAGCACCTGGCCGGGGACGAGCTTGTTCGGGTTCTCGAGGTTGTTCCAGGCCGCGAGCTCGCGATAATCGATGCCACGCTCGGTTGCGATCGCGCGGAGCGTATCGCCCGGCTTGACCGTGTACAGCTGCGGAGGTGGAGGTTCGGGGGCGGCGGGCGCTTCGGGCGCAGGAGCAGGCGTCACAACCGGCGGCGCCGCGCGCGGCGAACGATCCTCGATCGGCGCTCTGCCGCGCGACGCGCAGGCCGCGACGCCGATCACGAGCAACGCCGCAGCGATGCGAACGACCAGCGCGAAGGCGATTCGCGACGAGACCAGGCGGGACGCGAGCGGCGGCATCGGCACTAGGACATGCAAGATGCGGATCTATGCGATACCGGGGAGCAGCGGGACGAATTTTACCGCATCGAATGTCTGCTCACGAAACCCGCCCGTCCCGCGCTCGATGACGGTAAGCCGCTGCACGCCGTCGCCGTGCTCTCCATGCTGCGTCAATGGCAACACCAATCGCCCTCCGGGTCCAAGGTACTTCAGTAGACCGGGCGGCACGTGCGTCGTTCCCGCGGTGACGACGATCGCGTCGCATTGCAGTTCTTCGCCGAGGTCGGACGTGCCGTCGCCATGCATCAGACGAACGTTCTTCGCCTTCAGCGCCTGCAGATTGCGACGCGCCTTCGCGACGAGCGCGAAGATGCGCTCGACGGTGTAGACCTCGGCGGCGATCTGCGCGAGCACTGCGGTCTGATAGCCGCAGCCGGTACCGATCTCGAGCACACGCGCAAGCTCGCGCCCGGCGCGCGCGAGCTCGGTCATCCGGGCGACGACCCATGGCTGCGAGATCGTCTGGCCGCTGCCGATCGGGAGCGGCGTATCTTCGTACGCGCGGATCGCGAGCGCCTCGTCTACGAAGATGTGGCGCGGAACTGCATTCATCGCGGCGAGCACGACTTCGTCGCGGATGCCGTCGGCGCGCAACCGCTCGACCATGCGGGCGCGCGTACGCGTCGACGTCATCCCGATGCCGGAGAGTCTTTCCTCGCGCGTCACCATCGGCTCACGCCTCGCCGCTCACGCCGCCATCCACTTCTGCACCGCGGGCAGCTCGTCGCGGTTCGTGAGGTCGATCTGCAAAGGCGTCACCGACGTGTAGCCGCTTTCGACCGCGTGAAAATCCGTCCCTTCGCCGGCATCGGCAGCGGCGCCCGCTGCGCCGACCCAATACACGGTTTCACCGCGCGGACTCTTGCTGATGACGACGTTCTCGGCCTTGTGCCGGCGCCCGAGCCGCGTGACGCGATAGCCTTTGAGGACTTCGCGCGGCACGTCGGGAACATTGACGTTAAGCAGGCGCGCGCCGAGCGGGGCGCGCTCGTGGCGATCGAGCAGCTCGAGCGCGACGGCCGCGGCCGTTTCGAAGTGCTTCGCGGTCTTCGAAGCAAGCGAGATCGCGATCGAGGGAATGCCGAGCAGGTAGCCCTCGGTCGCCGCAGCGACGGTTCCGGAGTAGATCGTGTCGTCGCCCATGTTGGCGCCCGTGTTGATTCCGGAAACCACGAGATCGGGCAGCCAGTCGAGCAGTCCGGTGACCGCGAGATGCACGCAATCGGTCGGCGTGCCGTTCACGAACAGGAAGCCGTTCGGCGCGCGGCGAACGGTGAGCGGGCGGTCGAGCGTCAACGAGTTCGAAGCGCCGCTCAGATCGGTCTGCGGCGCGACGACGGTGACCTCCGCGCGCTGCGAGAGCACGGCGGCGAGGCGCTCGAGGCCCGGGGCGAAGTACCCGTCGTCGTTGGAAAGCAGGATGCGCATCGGACCAGGGCGATTATAACCGTCGCACGGGCTCGGCCTCGCGTTTTGCATCGCGCGCGCGATCGCACTATGCTGCACTCGTATTTTTCGCAACAGCGGCCCTCCGTCGTTTCCAGCGCGCCTCGCCGATGAATCCCACATCCGTTCCCCCCGCCACCGATCTCGCCAGCCATTGCCGCGCGCTCTCGAGGCATACGATCGCCGAGCTGTTCGCCGCGGATCCCGACCGCTTCACGCGCCTTTCCTTCGCCTGGGACGACTGGCTCGTCGACCTGTCGAAGGAGCGCCTCGGCACGGATACGCTGCCGCTTCTCGTCGCGCACGCCGAAGCCGTCGGATTGCCGGGCTGGATCGCCGCGCTCTTCGCCGGAGAAAAGATCAACCTGTCCGAGCATCGCGCGGTGCTGCACACCGCGCTGCGCCAGCAGGACGACACGCCGCTCGTCGTCGACGGACACAATGTCATCGCCGAAGTGCGCGCAACGCAAGCGCGAATGAAAACGCTCGCGGCGCAGATCCGCGGAGGCTTGCGCGTCGGCGCCAGCGGGCGGCCGATCCGCGCGGTCGTCAACCTCGGCATCGGCGGCTCGGACCTCGGACCGCTCCTCGTCTGCTCGGCGCTCGCACCGCCGCCGGGAGCGCGCCGCCGCTTCGGACCGCACACGTCGGGCGTCGACGTTTCTTTCGTCGCCAACGTCGACCCCGAGCACCTGACGCGGGCACTCGAGCCGCTCGAACCGGCGACGACGCTCTTCATCGTCACGTCGAAATCGTTCACGACGCAGGAGACGCATGCCAACGCCACGAGCGCGAAGGCGTGGCTCACCGCGTCTCTCGGCCACGGCGCCGGCGTCAACGCGCATTTCGTCGCGGTCACCGGGAACACCGCGGCCGCGAGAGGCTTCGGCGTCGCGACTCCCGATATCTTTCCGCTCTGGGACTGGGTCGGCGGCCGCTATTCGTTGTGGTCGCCGGTCGGGCTGCCGATCGTCCTGAAGCTCGGATGGGAGCGCTTTGCCGATCTTCTCGCCGGCGCGGCGAGCGTCGACACGCACTTTCGCACGTCGCCGCTCGATCGGAACCTGCCGGTGCTGCTCGGGCTCGCCGGCTGGTGGAACGCCTTTCATCTCCGCCATCCCGAGCGCGTCGTGATTCCGTACGCGCAATCGCTCTTCCGGCTGCCCGCGTATCTCCAGCAGCTCGTGCTCGAGAGCAACGGCAAGCACGTCGCTCGCGACGGAACCGCGTTGCAGGGGCCGACGACGTCGTCGCTGTGGGGCGATTGCGGGACGAACTCGCAGCACGCGTTCTTCCAATGGCTGCACCAGGGGACGCGCGAAGCGCCCGTCGAGTTCATCGTTCCCGTTCGCGCCGCGCATCCGCTCGCGAACCAGCAGACGCTGCTCGTCGCGAATGCGCTCGCGCAAGCCCAGGCGCTGCTCGTCGGACGAAGCGCCGATACGGTCCGCGCGGAATTCGGCGGAAAAGGACTCGACGCGACCGCGCTCGAGGCAGCGGTCGCCGCGCGCGTCTGCCTGGGGAATCGCGCATCGACGGCGATCATGATGCCCGAGCTCAGCGCCTATCGTCTCGGCCAGCTCATCGCGTTGTACGAGCACAGGACGTTCGTCGAAGGCGTCCTCTTCGGCATCAACTCCTTCGATCAATTCGGCCTCGAGCTTGGAAAGACGCTCGCCGGACCGATCGTCGCCGCGCTCGAAGGCAGCAGACCGCTGAGCGACGACGCCGACGAATCGACGCGCGGGCTCGTCGCGCACGCACGCGCGCTCGCGGCGAGCGGCAAGAGGTAGGCACCGAGGGGCGAGCCGATTTGCGCGGCGCTCCGCAGGCTGAACGCGCCGAGTTGCGGGCGGGCGCATGCGAAGCCTAAGCCCGACCGCAATTCCGAGCGGTCAGCCTCAGCGACGCAAAAGCAGGATTCACACGCGCCTTGCCTCACTCCATCCGCACATCGAAGCCCTCCGGCGCCCCGCCTTCCGCATGCTGCTGCCACATGCGGAGGTAGGCACT
>DASSGI010000201.1:0-3699 GCA_035857655.1 Casimicrobiaceae bacterium
TCGGACGCGAGCTCCGACCACGCGATCGGCGTCGCGACCGGAGCATTCGCGCGAGCGCGAACGGCATACGGCGCGATCGCGGTCGCACCACTCGCGTTGCGCAGGTAGTCGATGAAGATCTTTCCCTTGCGCTTCTCCTTCGCGGCCGTCGCCGTGAACAGATCCGGATGCTCGCCAACGAGGGAATCCGCGACCGATTTGGTGAACGACTTCGCATCGTCCCACGTGAGCGTCGCGCGGATCGGCAACACGACGTGGAGCCCCTTGCCGCCGGTCGTCTTCAGGAACCCGGTAAGGTGCATGCCGGCGAGCAGAGTGCGGAGCTCGCGCACCGCGGCGACGAGCGTCTCCCATGGCAGGTTCTCGTCCGGATCGAAGTCGAAGATCAGCTGATCGGGTCGCTCGAGCCGCGGAGCTCGCGCGCCCCACGGGTGCAGCTCGATCACGCCCCACTGGACGAGTCCGACGAGCGCCGCCGCGGTGCCGGCGCTGAAGTAGGTCGCAGCGCCGTCGTTCTCAGGGACCTCGACACGCGTCACCGCGTCGTTGACGCTCTTGTCGGCGTGTTTCTGATAGAAGCATTGCTGCGACCAGCCGTCCGGGCAGCGCACGAGGCTCAGCGGCCGCCGCATGATGTGCGGCAGAATCCACGGCGCAATCTCCTCGTAATAGAGCGCGAGATCGCGCTTCGTCAGCCCGGCTTCGGGGAAGTAGAGCTTGTCGGGGTTCGAGAGTGCGACTCCGGCGATCTCCGCGCGCGTGGCGGGCGCTTCGCTTGCCGGCGCCCCTTCCGCGCGGACTGAGCTTCCCTTCGTTTTCGATCTCGCCCTGCGCGGCTTCGACGGGGCGACTCGACGTGGCGCCGGTGCCTCCGGGATGGCGCCCGCGCGCACGTTGGCGGCCACCGAGCGTTTCGAGCGCCACACGCGCTCGCGCGCTTGCGCGATCTGCGCGATGGATCGGCCGGAGACCACGCTGTCGGCGGCGGAGTCGACGATCGACTCGCTGCCGGGCTGCGCGAATTCGTCGACTTCCTTGATGAGGAGCCACGCTTCGCGATCCCCCTTTCCTCCGTAACGGCTGTTGCGCGTGCGGATGAGCGCCCAGTTGCCCTGGAGCTTCTCGCCGTGCAGCGTGAACGTGAGGTGTCCGCTTCGGTAGCCGGCGACCGGATCGCCGCGCGGAGTCCACGAGCCCTTGTCCCACACCATCACGGTTCCCCCGCCGTATTCTCCCGCGGGGATCACGCCCTCGAAGCCCGCGTACTCGAGCGGATGGTCTTCGACGTGCATCGCAAGGCGCTTGTCCGCCGGATCGAGACTCGGACCCTTCGGCACGGCCCAGCTCACGAGCACGCCGTCGAGCTCGAGTCGAAAGTCGTAGTGCAACTGCCGGGCCGCGTGCTTCTGAACGACGAAAGCTCCGCGTCGCGCGCGACTCCGCGACTTCTCGCCGCGTGGCTCCGGGGTCTTGCGGAAATCGCGTTTTGCGCGGTAGGCCTCGAGCGCCACGGCGTGTCCTTTCGCGAGATCAGGCGCGCTTTCGTCGCGCCGCGGTTCTCGACGTCGTCTTTGGCGCTCGCTTGCCGGATGCAGGCCCGCCGGCGACGACGCGAAGATTGCGCTCCCCGCGCGCTTTCGGCTCGGCTCGCGCGGGAGGCTTGCGCTCGGCACCGCCCTTTCCGAGGCTTTGCTTCAGGAGCTCCGCGAGGTCGATGACTTCTGCCGATCGCGGCGCGGCCCTCTCTCCCGCCTCCGGCTTCGTGATCTCCTTCGTCTGGCCCAGCTTGATCTTCTCGTGGATCCGCGCCATCAGGTCTTCGTGATACGTGTCCTTGAATTCCGACGGATTCCAGTGCTCGGCCATGTCGCCGACGAGACGTTTCGCGAGATCGATTTCCTTCGGACTCAGGCCGGCCGCCTTGAGGTTTTCCGGGGGTAGGTCGAGGTCCTTCACCGGGCGCAGCTCGTCCTGATAGCGCAGCGTCATCATGATTAGCGCGCGTCCGTCGGGGATCACGGCGGCGAGATGCTGCGTCGTGCGGATCACGACCTGCGCGACGGCGATGCGCTGCGTACTCTTGAGCGTTTCCCGCAACAGCGCGTAGACCTTGGCGCCGCGCTTGTCGGGAGCCAGGTAATACGGAGTCTCGAAGTATTCGACCGCAATCTCGTCGGCGCCGACGAATGCGCGAATGTCGATCGTTTGGGTCGCCTTGACGTTCGCCCGTTTGAAATCCTCGTCGGACAGCACGACGTACTGGTCCTTCTCGTACTCGTAGCCCTTGACGATGTTCTGCCATTCCACTTCCTTGCCGGTTGTCTTGTTGTATCGCTTGTAGCCGACCGGGGAGAGGTCCCGCTTGTCGAGCATCGAAAACTGGAACGACTTGCGATCCTCGGCGGGATAGAGCTCGACGGGAATGTTGACGAGGCCGAACGTGATCGCTCCCTTCCACAGTGTGCGTGGCATTTCAGATCACCTCCGTCGCAGGATCGGGGACATAGATGCGCAGACAGCTCACGCACGCGCCGGCCGCCTGCGTCTCCGCTTCGATCGCGCCGCATTCCCAGCAGACGAGGAGCGGTGCGGCGTCGGCAAGCTCGCAGACATCCCGCTGACAGCCCGCGCGTTCGCAAATCGCCAGGTCGATCGGACACAGTCCCACGCTAACCCCCGGTCGGTTCACCGCCCATGACCTCCAGGATCGTTCCGGTGATGTACGACGAGTCGGCATTCGATGCGAGGAAGACGTACGCGGGCGCGATTTCTTCGGGTTGCGCCGGCCGGCCCATCGGCGAATCGGCGCCGAATCTCGCAACGCGCTCCGGCGTCATCCCGGCGTCCGATGGATTGAGCGGCGTCCACACGGGTCCCGGCGCGACCGCGTTCACGCGGATTCCCTTTTCGACGAGGTCCTGCGCGAGCGCTTTGGTGAATGCGTTTATCGCGCCTTTGGTCGCCGAATAGTCGGGCAGCTTGCGCGATCCGAGAATTCCCGTCTCCGAGCTCGTCGCGATGATCACGCCGCCGCGACCCATCCTGTCGACCGCCGCGCGCGCGAGCCGGATGTACGCATAGATGTTCGTTTCGAACGTGGCCGCGAGCTCGGGATCGGTCAAATCCGCGAGCGTGTCCTTCCTGTTCTGGTGCGCTGCATTCGAGACGAGAATGTCGAGCTTGCCGAGCTCCGCGACCGTCGCCTCGACCGCGTGCTTGCAGAATTTCGCGTCGGTCAGGTCACCCGTGAGCAGCAGCGCCCGGCGCCCTTCGCGCTCGACGACGCACCGGGTCTCGTCGGCATCCGATTGCTCCTGCGGCAGGTAGGCAATCGCGACGTCGGCCCCTTCGCGCGCGAACATCACCGCAACGGCACGGCCGATCCCGGAATCTCCGCCGGTGATCAGTGCAACCTTGCCCAGCAGCTTTCCCGCCGGTTTGTATCCTTCCGCTTCGTAGCGTGGTCGAGGGTCGAGTTTCGATTCGAGGCCGGGGCTTCGCTGATGCTGCTTCGGAAATGGGGGCCGGGGCCGCCGATCGGCTGCCGGCGCGTCGCGTCGCTCGCTCGCCATGCGCTTCCTCGAATCAGAGGTGGATGCGCAACCAACTTAGCGAATCCACCGTTCGCCCGGAGCGCGCGCCCCGCTGAAATTTGGGTAGGGGCAACGCCAGACGGTGTAAGACAAAAACCTACACTAA
>DASSGI010000202.1:0-9579 GCA_035857655.1 Casimicrobiaceae bacterium
GACGGTCTACGCGTACGAACAGGGAGAGTACGAGAAACGTGCAGTGCAGAAATCACTGCCGATCCCCGGCGCGCCGGGCGCCGGCGCGACAGCGCAGAGCGCCGGCGGCGGCACGAATCCCGACGTTCGCAACGCGATCGCGGCGGCCCTCACGATGTTTGCGGGGCCGCCGGGGGTCGGGCACCATGCCCGGCCAGTGGAATAAGACAACGACGGTTTCGAGCTCGAGCCGGACGGCTCAAAATCCGGACGGCAGCATCACCTCGCGATCGAGCAAGACGACGGTGTCGGTCGGTGTCGATCGGGCCGGCGTCGCCAACGCGCTGCTGATGCTGATGAAGTGACCTGCTCCTCCTTGGCCTCGCCGCTCACGCCATGATGTTGACACCGCCGTCGACGTAGAGCGTCTCGCCCGACAGGCGCCGCGCGTACGGTGTGGCGAGGTACGCGCAGGTAAAGCCCACATCCATGATGTCGACCAGCTCGCCGATCGGCGCGCGCTGAGCCGCTTCGTTCAGCAGCAGGTCGAAATCCTTTAGGCCGGAGGCCGCACGCGTCTTGAGCGGCCCCGGCGAGATCGCATGGACGCGAATCCCGTTGCCGCCGAGCTCGTAGGCGAGATAGCGGCACGACGCTTCGAGCGCCGCCTTGACCGGGCCCATCACGTTGTAGTTCGGAACGACCTTGTTCGCACCGTAATAGCTCATCGCGAACATCGCGCCGCCCTGTTTCATCAGCGGCACCGCGAGGCGCGCCATCCGGATGAACGAGTGGCACGAGATGTCCATCGCCTGCTTGAAGCCTTCGGCGGAACAATCGACGAGCTGGCCTTGCAGATCGGACTTCGGCGCGAACGCGATCGAGTGGACGAGGATGTCGAGCTGCCCCCAATCCTTGCCGATCCTCTCGAACACCGCTTCGAGCATTCCAGGCGTGGCAACGTCGAGCGGCATGAAGATCGGCGCTTCGAGCTCCCGCGCGAGCGGCTCGACATAGCTCTTCGTCTTCTCGTTGACGTAAGTCAGCGCGAGATCGGCGCCCAGCTCGCGAAAGGCCTTCGCGCAGCCATAGGCGATCGAGTACTGGTTGGCGACACCAACAACGAGCGCCTTCGACCCTTTGAGGACGGGACGGGGAATTTCGATTGCCATTTCGGAAATCTCCTAGAGTTGCATCTGCGGAACCTGCGGCGGCACGACGAGCTCGGCTTCGCTTGCGTCGAGCACCTGCTGCACGGTCACGCCGGGCGCGGTCTCGACGAGCGTCGCCCGACCGCCGGCGAACGCGATGACGCCGAGCTCGGTGACGGCCACGTCGACGACGCGCGTCGAGGTGAGCGGCAGCGTGCAGCGCTTGACGATCTTCGACTTGCCCTTCGCGCTGTGCTGCATCGCGACGATCACGCGCTTCGCGCCCGAGACGAGGTCCATCGCGCCGCCCATGCCCGGGACCATCTTGCCGGGAATCATCCAGTTCGCGAGGTGACCGTCTGCGTCGACCTGCAGGCCTCCGAGCACCGTGAGATCGACATGGCCGCCGCGAATCAATCCGAACGACGTCGCGCTGTCGAACGTGCACGCGCCGGGAATCGCGCTCACCGGTCGGCCTCCCGCATCGGTCAGCCGCGTCTGCACCATTCCCTCCTCAGGGACCGGTCCGGTGCCGATCAATCCGTTCTCGGACTGGAAGAAGATGTGGATTCCCGGCGGGACGTAGTTCGCGACCTGCGTCGGGATCCCGATGCCGAGATTCACGAGCATTCCATCGCGCAACTCGCGCGCGATGCGCTTCGCGATGATCGTTTGAGCGTCCATCGTCATCACGACCTCGCGATCAGGTAGTCGACCAACGGCGCCGGCGTCATCACGTGGTCGGGCGAGATCATCCCCACCGGAACGACGTGCTCGGCGTCGACAATGACGGTAGCTGCCGCCATCGCGATCACCGGGTTGAAGTTGCGCGCGGTGAGCGCATACGTGAGGTTGCCGAGATAGTCGGCGAGAAACGCCTGGATCAGCGCGAAGTCGGCGGAGAGCGGCGCCTCCAGCAGGTACTCGCGGCCGTCGACCTCGATTCTGCGCTTGCCCTCCTCGACGGCGGTCCCGATGCCGGTCGACGTGAGGATCCCGCCGAGCCCGTAACCGGCGGCGCGAATGCGCTCTATCAGCGTACCCTGCGGCACGAGCTCGACCTCGATATCGCCGGCGAGCATCTTCTGCTGCGTTTCGGGGTTCGTGCCGATATGGCTGACGATCGCCTTGCGCACGAGATTCGCGGCGATCAGCTTGCCGATGCCGACGCCCGGTCTCGCGGTGTCGTTGGCAATCACGGTGAGGTCGCGCTTGCGCTGGCGCACGAGCTCGTCCATCACGCGTTCAGGGGTGCCGACCGCCATGAACCCGCCGACCATCAGGCTTGCGCCGTCGGGGATCGTCGCCACCGCACCTTCGAGCGTCGTCGTGCGCATCGGTCATTTGCTCCCGGCGAGCAGTGCCCGCGTCTGCCGCGCGATCATCAGTTCCTCGTTCGTCGGGAAGACCCACGCAGCAACACGACTCTTCGGCGTGCTGATCCGCGGGCCTCCGCTCTCGTTTGCGGCCGCATCGAGCTCGACGCCGAGCCAAGCCGCATCACGGCAGACGCGCTCACGCAAACTCGCGCTGTTCTCGCCGATGCCGGCGGTGAACACGATCGCATCGAGCCCGCCGAGCGCGGCGGCGAGCGACCCGAGCTCGCGGCCGATTCGATAGACGAAGAGATCGATTGCCGTCCTGGCGCCGGGCTCGCTGCTCGTTTCGAGCGTACGCATGTCGCTCGAGATCCCCGATACGCCGAGCAGGCCCGATTGCTGGTAGATGAGCTTCTCGATCGCGCGCGCGTCCATCTCTAACTCGTCCAGCAGGTAGAGCATCACGCCGGGATCGAGATTGCCGCAGCGCGTACCCATCGGAAGCCCGTCGGCCGCCGTGAACCCCATCGTGCTCGCGACGCTCCTGCAGCTCGCCATCGCGCACATGCTCGAGCCGTTGCCCAGATGCAGGACGATCGTCCTGCCCTTCGCCGCGCGCTCGTCGTGTTGCGGCAGGACGCTCGCGATGTACTCGTACGAGAGCCCGTGGAATCCATAGCGGCGCACGCCGCGATCCGTGATCGCTTTCGGCAGCGCGAACGCCTGCGCGAGCGCCGGAGCGGACGCGTGGAATGCCGTGTCGAAGCACGCAACCTGCGGAAGCTGCGGCGAGCGCTCGAGGAGCGCACGGATAGGCGCTAGGTTGTGCGGCTGGTGGAGCGGCGCGAGCGGCACGAATTTCCCGAGTGCCGCGAGCACTTTCGCGTCGAGTCGGACGGGCTGCGTGTATTCGAGGCCGCCGTGCACGACGCGGTGCCCGATCCCGATGAGGCGATGGCCGGCGAGATCGGAGCGCAGGAACGAGACGAGATGGTCGAGCGCGCCGTCGTGGCCGAGCTTCGCGCCCTCGCCCCACGATTTCTCGGCGAGAGGCTTGCCGGCGCCATCCTTCGCGACAAAGCGGGGCGCGGTGTAGAGTCCTTCGGCCTGGCCGCGCGCGACGAGCTCGAGTGCGCTGTCGCGAGCGGCGAACACCGAGAACTTGAGGCTCGACGAGCCCGCGTTCAGGACGGCAATCGCGTCGGTCATGTCTGCCTCATCGCGCGCCGTGCGCGTTGCACCTCGCCGATCGTCACGCGACGGCCTTGCTGCCGCTTTCGCGCCGGAACTGCGCGACGAGCGTGGCGATCGCACAGGAGGCGAGCCGCGTGGTCACCGAATCGGCACGGCTCGTCAGGATGATCGGCACGCGTGCGCCGAGCACGATTCCGGCGGCGTCGGCCTGCGCGAGGAACGAAAGGCTCTTCGCGAGCATGTTGCCCGCCTCGAGGTCAGGCACCACGAGCACGTTCGCGCGTCCGGCAACCGGGGAATTGATCTGCTTGATCGCTTTGGACTCGAGGCTGATCGCGTTGTCGAGCGCGAGCGGCCCGTCGAGAACCGCGCCGGTGATCTGCCCGCGGTCGGCCATCTTGCAGAGCGCCCCCGCTTCCACCGTCGACGGGACCTTCGGATTGACGGTCTCCATCGCCGAGAGAATGGCGACGCGAACTTCGGGGAAGCGCAGCGCATGCGCAAGATCGATCGCGTTCTGGATGATGTCGACCTTGTCTTCCATCGTCGGCGCGATGTTGACGGCGGCGTCGGTGACGATCAGCGTCTCCGCGTAGGTTGGCACGTCCATCACGAAGCAATGGCTCACGCGCCGCGCGGTGCGGATTCCCGTGTCGCGCTTGACGACCGCGCCCATCAGCTCGTCGGTGTGGAGGCTTCCCTTCATCAGCGCTTCCGCCTTGCCTTCGCGGACGAGCGCAACGGCCTTGTCGGCGGCATCGTGGCTGTGCTCGGCGTCGACGACAGGGATCCCGGAAATGTCGATTGCGTACTGCTTCGCGACCGCCTCGATGCGCTTGCGCGGGCCGACGAGGATCGGGGCGATCAAGCCGAGTTTCGCCGCATCGACCGCGCCCTTGAGCGAGCTCTCGTCGCAGGGATGCGCAACGGCGGTCGAGGTCGGCGGCAGCTTGCGGCAGAACTCGAGCAGCCGCTCGTATTTTTCGTGCTTGCGTTCCATCGAATCTCCCGTCAGGCGTGCGCGCGCTGGCGTTTGGCGGCGGGCTTCTTCGCCGTCCTGGTCGTCGCCTTGGCGCCCGCAGAACGCCGGCGCCCGGGCAACGGCTCGACGTGCAGCGTCTCGCCGATGTTCGTGAGCATCGCCATCTGCTCGGACGACGGCTTGGCGCGCTGCAAGCGCTCGTCGGCGAGCAGGCGTCGCGCGAGCGTCACGAGCTTCTCGCGGTCGGCGGGATCGCGCAGCAGGATTGGCAGCGTCGCCATCGCGCGCTCGGGCTCGTAGCGGACGATCAGATCCTGCTCGCCGCGCACGCGACGCCATTCGTGCGCGTTGAGGCCCGGCAGGAGATCGCGATACTCGTGGATCAGCTCCTGGCGCAGCGCGAGGCGCTCGAGCGGGAGTGGCGCACCGCGGCGCGCGAGCAGCGCCCCAACGCGCGCGAGCGCCTCGGCGTAGCCGCCGTGCTCGATCGCGGCGAGCGCTTCCTTGACGAACGGGAGCTCGCGCGGCTCGGCGACGAGCTCGGCCTTGCGCTCGTCGGCCCGCTGCTTGTCGGCGAGATACATCGAAAACACGTTGCCGTACGTCTGGAAGAACACCGCCTCCGACATAGCATCGCGGATCGCGCGATAGTAGTCGAGCGATGCGCTGATCGCTTCCGACGCCATCGCTTCGACCTTGCGCGTCGGAGCATCGGCGGCGACGGCCTGCCGCTGCGCCTTCACGACCTTGGCCGTGGGTCCGAGCCAAGCGAGCCACGGATTCAAATCGGAGAACGCCCAGCGCTGAAAGCGCAGCGGATGGAACTGCCGCGAGAGCTTCGCCGTCATCGGATTGCCGAGCGACTGGACGAGCGGCTGCGCGAAGAGCTCGTACGCGCGCTGGTTGAACTCCGAGACCGCCGCCACCGCTTCGAACGGCTTTTCGTCGGCACGCTGGAAGCGATTGAGCCGCGCCGCGACTTCCTCGAGACTGCGCTCCTCGAAGTCGACGTCGTATTCGACGTTGCCGCCCTTTCCCTTGCGCTCGTGGATCGCCATCGCGTAGAGACCGGGCGGCAGCGCCTCGATCGATTTCAGCACCGAGACGATCTGCGCATGCTCCTTCTTCGCGACCTTGCCCGAGACGAAGATGCCGAGATGGCCGATGTTCTGATGCATCAGGCCGACGATCACCTGGCCGCGCGCCTTGATCTCGTCGGTGGAGCCGTAGACGTCGGCGACCCAGTTGAACGCCTGCTGCGGCGGCGTGATGTTGTCGCCCATCGATGCGAACAGGATGATCGGCGCCTTGATCTCGCGCAGGTCGAACGCCTTGCCGTCCGCCATCTGCACGGCGCCCTTCCACAGCTTGTTGCCGACGAACAGATTCCGCGTGATCCACTCGATCTCCTCGCGGTTCATCAGATAGAACCCGCCCCACCAGCGCTCGAACTCGAGGAAGCGCGGCGGCTCGGTATCGACGTTTGCGAAGAGGTGGTAGTACTTGTCCCAGAACGTGTTCGCCGGATTGAGATTCTCGAAGTTCTGGACGAGGTGCGCGCCGTCGAAGATGCCGTCGCCCAGGTCCGATGCGAACGACGAGAGCCATGTGCCGCCCAGCATCCCGCCTGCGTAGCGCATCGGGTTGTCGCCCTCGCCGCCCGACCAGGCGCCGCCCCAGTACGACATCGGCGCGCCGTTGATCACGACCGGACCCGTATCGTCGGGATCGGATGCCGCGAGCATCATCGCTGCCCAGCCGCCCTGGCAGTTGCCGACGATCGCGGGCTTCGGGCTCGCCGGATGCAGCTCGCGCACCTTGCGGACGAATTCTCTCTCCGCGACGCAGACATCGAGCAGAGTCTGTCCCGGCTCCGGGTCGCGGAAGAAGATGACGAAATACACGGGGTGCCCGTCGCGGATCGCGACGCCGACCTGCGAATCGTCCTTGAAGCCGCCGATTCCAGGTCCGTGCCCCGCGCGCGGATCGATGATCACGTACGGACGGCGTTTCGCATCGACGATGACGCCTTCTGGCGGCACGATCCGTACGAGCGCGTAGTTGACGGGACGCTCGAGCGTGCGCCCATCGACGACCGTCTCGTAGTCGAAGTGTAATACCGGAGGCAGGCCGGCCTGGTTGCGCTCGATGGCAACATTGCCGCGCTCGCGCAACGTGTCCCAGAAGAGGATCGAGCGCTGCGCGAAGTCGGTCGCGTACGCGTACCAGCCGGACCAGACATCGGTTGGCGCGAGAGGCTTGTCGGCGAGACCGGCGATGTTTTCGCCGAAGGCCTTGTTGAGCCGGTCGCCGAAGTGCTCCTGCGCGACCTTCACGCGCTTCTGCAGCACCTGCGCGACCTTCGTCGAGATGTCGTAGCTCCGGGCAAGCTGTTGGGGGGTGTTCATCGGTAGCCTCGTGTTGAAACGCGCGCCAAGGTCGCCGCGAGCGACCTCTGGCGCAACCGCTCCTAGCTTAACAGGCGAATCGTGTCAGTCGATTGACGGAAATCAGGCGGTCAAGAAGATCCGGTGCCCTTGCGGCACGAGTCTGACATCGCGATGTCGCTTCGGTTCAGTGCCTCCGGCTGGATCCGCGACGCGGGATCGATCGTCGAGACGCCATTTTGTCGCAAAGTCGAATGGATCGCCAAAAGCTCGCACCGGAATGCCTATCCCACACGGAGCTCCCTGCGCAGGTTTGCGCTCGTTTCCGATCGGTGCTACGTTGAAGGCGGGAGCCCAGGGCCGCTTGACCCGTTTCGTCAGCGTAATGCCCCTCACGGCGATCGCCAACAAGACGGCGTGCTTGACCGAGGTCAAAGTACGACGCCGCCGATCGCATTAGCGTGAGCCTCTGGCGTCATCGCGTTCCCTACCGTCCGCCGCGGCGGGGAGCGCGTGGACTACGAATTCGCGACGGGAGGACTGCGCAGCATGGATACGAGCGGCGTCATCTCGGGTGTCGGCCTCGCGGGAAAACGGAAGAAGAGCCGCTGGCCGGCTCGCCTGGATCTCGTCCAGAGCGCAAGCGGGCTGGTTCTTGCCCTGTTCATGTGGGGACACATGTTCTTCGTGTCCTCGATCCTCATCAGCAACGAAGCGATGTGGAGAATCACGAAGATGTTCGAGGGATATTACGTCTTCGGCCGCGCGTATCCCGTCATCGTGTCGTTTGTCGTGGCCGGAGTCATCGCGCTGCTGGTCGCTCACGCCGTGCTCGCGCTGCGGAAGTTCCCGATCAGCTACCAGCAGTACAGCCTGTTTCGCGGCCACATGGCGATGATGCGGCACGAAGACACGACGCTCTGGTTCTGGCAGGTGTTCACCGGCTTCGCGCTGTTCTTCCTCGCCGCGCCGCATCTGTTCATCATGCTGACGCATCCGGAGCTGATCGGTCCGTTCGAGTCGTCGGATCGTGTGTGGACCGGTCATTACTGGCCGCTCTACATCCTGCTGCTGCTGGCCGTCGAATTCCACGGCGGCATCGGTTTGTATCGCCTCGCCGTCAAATGGGGATGGTTCGAAGGGCGTGATCCCGACGCGACGCGCAAGCGCCTCAAGACGCTCAAGTGGGCGCTGACGATCTTCTTTCTCGTGCTCGGCTTCACGACGCTCGGCGCCTACATCAAAATCGGCATCCAGCATGCGCCCTACTACGGCGAGCGTTACATGCCGGCCGGGTACGTTCCCGACGTCCCGGGGGCCACGCGATGAAGATCTTCTATACCGACGTGCTCGTGATCGGCGGCGGGCTCGCGGGATTGAGGCTCGCGATCGGCGCGAAGCGGCGCGGCCACGATGCGGTCATCCTGTCGCTGGTGCCGCCCAAGCGCTCGCACTCGAAGGCCGCTCAGGGCGGCATGCAGGCGTCGCTCGGCAACGTGATCAAGGGCCAGGGCGACAACGAGGACGTGCACTTCGAGGACACGGTGAGGGGATCCGACTGGGGCGCCGATCAGCAGGTCGTGCGAATGTTCGTCAACACGGCGCCCAAGGCGGTGCGCGAGCTCGCTGCGTGGGGCGTGCCCTGGAGCCGCGTGCGGAAAGGGGACCGCCAGGTCGTCATCAACGGCCAGAAGGTGACGATCACCGAGCGCGACGAGGCGCACGGTCTCGTCGCGCAGCGCGACTTCGGCGGCACCAAGAAATGGCGCACGTGCTACGTCTCGGATTGCACGGGTCACGCGATGCTGCAGGCGGTCGGCGATCAGGCAATCGCGGCATCGATCCCGGTGCGCGAGCGCACCGAAGCGCTGGCGCTGATCCACGACGGCGGCCGCTGCTACGGAGCCGTCGTCCGCGATCTGATCACCGGAGAGCTCTCCGCGTACGTCGCCAAGGCGACTGCAATCACGACCGGCGGCGCCGGACGGCTGTATCGCGTCACGACGAACGCCGTGATCTGCGAAGGCATCGGTCACGCAATCGCGCTCGAGACAGGCATTGCGGCGCTCGGCAACATGGAGGCGGTGCAATTTCACCCGACCGGCATCTTTCCGGCAGGCATCCTGGTCACCGAAGGCTGTCGCGGCGATGGTGGGCTGCTGAAGGACGTCGATGGTCACCGCTTCATGCCCGACTACGAGCCCGAGAAGAAGGAGCTCGCGTCGCGCGACGTCGTCTCGCGGCGGATGGAAGAGCACATCCTCAAGGGCAAGGGCGTCAAGTCGCGCTGGGGCGACCACCTGATGCTCGACATCACGCTGCTCGGCGAGCATCACATCCGCCACAACCTGCGCGAGGTCTACGAGATCTGCCATTACTTCCTCGGCGTCGATCCGATCAAGGACCTGGTGCCGGTGCGGCCCGCGCAACATTACACGATGGGCGGCGTGCGCACGGCGCCGACCGGCGAAAGCCCGACGCTCAAGGGCTTGTTCGCCGCCGGCGAGGCCGCGTGCTGGGACATGCACGGGTTCAACCGGCTCGGTGGCAACTCGGTCGCCGAGACC
>DASSGI010000203.1:0-2913 GCA_035857655.1 Casimicrobiaceae bacterium
CCCGCGCATCATGCGAGGCGACAAGATCGGCTTGATCGGCGCCAACGGAACCGGGAAGACGACGTTGCTGAAGCTCATCCTTGGCGAGATCGAACCCGACGCGGGACGCATTCGCCTGGGCAGCAAGGTGGACGTGGCGTACTTCGACCAGTTCCGCGGCGCGCTGGACGACGAGGCGACGCTCGCCGACACCATCTCGCCCGGCAGCGACTTCGTCGAGATCGACGGCACGCGTAAGCACGTGATCAGTTATCTCGGAGACTTCCTCTTTCCACCCGAGCGCGCCCGCGCGCCGGTGAAGTCGCTCTCCGGCGGCGAGCGCAACCGCCTCCTCCTCGCGCGGCTCTTCGCCCGGCCCGCGAACGTGCTGGTGCTGGACGAGCCCACGAACGACCTCGACATCGAGACGCTCGAGCTGCTCGAACAGTTTCTCGTGGATTGGCCCGGTACGCTGGTGCTGGTCAGTCATGATCGCCGCTTCATCGACAACGTCGTGACGAGCACACTCGTGTTCGAAGGCGACGGCCGCGTGGCCGAATACGTCGGCGGCTATGAGGACTGGCTGCGTCAACGTCCGACGCCGGAGGCCGACGAAGCACCGGAACGCCGAAAGGCGGATACTCCCGCGCCGATCACTCCGCCGGCGCGAAAGAAGCTGTCGTATCGAGAACAGCTCGAGCACGGGGAATTGCCGTCGCGCATCGAAGCGCTCGAACGCGAGCACGAAGCGATCACCGCTCGGATTGCCGAACCGGATTTCTACAAGGAAGGCGCCGACGGCATCGCCGCGGCGCTGGCGCGCGCCAGCGCGATCGAGGACGAACTGCTGACCGCGTACGCGCGATGGGACGAACTCGACTCGAGGAACCGGAAGCCGACCTAGACGTTCGGCGCGGCCAGCAAGAGACGGTTCTTCGGCGTGATGTCTGCCGGGATCGCCAGCGTCCGCACGCGATAGCCCTTCGCCTGAAGTCGCGTCGCGCGCACGATGTCGATGGCGAGCGCACTATCGACCCACCCATCCAGGTCACCCGTGTCGCACGTCTCGACGGAGTGACAGCACGGAAGCACGGCAACGCGCGCACCGGCGGTCGATGCGCGCTCGAGCACGACATCCGTCAACGGTCCGCACGCATGGCTCGAGACCACGACGTCGTCTGGCGTGAGTTCCACGTCCGCTGCGCCGACGGTGAGAAACTCGACGCGTCCCGCGAGACGCGGCCACGCGTCGGCGAGCGCGCGACACAGTTTCTCGGCTGACGGCGGCAGCGCCGTGTCGGCGACGACCGCCGACGGCGACGTGTCGTCGAGCAGCAGCATCACTTGCGCCAGCAGGCCATGCCCGCCGCCGAGATCGACGATGCGGCCGCCTCGAAACAGCCTGCGCGTGCGGCGGGCCATCTCCCAGGCTTCGTACAGCTCCTTGCGCGGCAGACACCCGACACCGCAGACGGCACGGGCAATGCGGTCGAAGAGCGTCTCCCCCGAAAAACGCCCGGTGTCATGGCGCGTGAGCCGCGCCTTGGACGAAAGGCTAACCCCATGGAACTTGACAAGCCCGCCTGCGTAGTATCACAGTAACACTGTGCTAGTGCAGTAATACAGTTGGACTGGTACACCGACGCACATGATTTTCAGGCCCAATCCGTCCCTCGGCGTCCCCATCTACCTCCAGCTGATGGAGCAGGTGAAGCACGCCGTCGAGACGGGCGCGCTGCGGGCGGGTGAGCAGCTGCCTGGCATCCGCCCTCTGGCCGAGGAGCTCGTGATCAACCCGAACACCGTCGCGAAGGCCTACCGCGAGCTGGAGCACGAGGGGGTCATCGAATTGCGCCACGGGGCCGGCGCGTTCGTCTCGGCGACCGCCGCAAAGGGCAAGAAGGTCTCTGACAAAGTGCGCCTGGCGCAGCCGATCGTGAGCGGCGCCGTCGAGAAGCTGCGCGCGAAGGGTCTCACGGACGAAGAAATCCGGCGGTTGTTCGAAGCCGAGCTCGCGGGGTTGACCAAAGCGGGAGCACAGCATGAGTGAATTCGCCATCGAGACGTCGGACCTGCGGAAAACGTACAGCGACGGCGCCGACGCGCTTCGCGGCCTGGCACTGCAGGTGCCCGCTGGCTCGATCTTCGGGTTTCTCGGAAAGAACGGGGCCGGAAAGACGACGACGATCAAGGTGCTGCTGGGGATGACGCATCCGACGGGCGGCGATGCTCGCGTGTTCGGTTTGCGCGCCACAGATTCGGCTGCCAGCGTCGCCATCCGTCGACGCACCGGCTTCGTCAGCGAAGAGAAGGACCTGTACGACTCGATGACGGTGCAGGAAATCATCCGATTCACGGCCGCGTTCTATCCAACCTGGCGAGCCGATTTCGAGACGCGCTATCGGCGCGCGTTCGACCTGCCCGAAGGCCGCAAGGTCAAGAAACTGTCGCACGGCATGCGCACGAAGCTCGCGCTCCTGCTCGCGTTGTGCAGAGGCGCAGACCTGCTCGTCCTCGACGAGCCGTTATCTGGTCTCGATCCGGCTTCGAACGAAGACGTGCTGCAGGCGCTGGTGCGACACGTCGCTGACGAAGGCACGACGGTTTTCTTCTCGTCGCACCAGCTGGCCGACATCGATCAGATTGCCGACCACGTCGCGGTCGTCGATCGCGGCCGCACCATCGTGTCGGGCGCGCTCGACGACATCCGCGATCGGCACCGCCGCATCCAAATCGTGTTCGACGGCGACGCGCCTGCGCTGTCGTTCCGTACTCCGGGCGTCATCCGCACGCGCCGTGAAGGGCGCGTGCTCACCGTGTTCGCGAGTGGCGGCGCCGACGCAATTGCCGCAGAGGCGCGATCGGCGAACGCCGTGGCGGTTGACGTCCTCCCGCTCACGCTGAAAGAGATCTTTCTCGAATCCGTCAATGCGT